>CAYVZL010000009.1:21027-21635 GCA_964456465.1 Microcaldota archaeon | reverse complement strand
GATATTGTAGGTTGATTTCGGCCAGCCATTACATCAACCGAAGTGCGAATCCTGCTCCCTGCACTCACCCCGTTGGACAAGGAGCTTTCCCTTCCATACATGGTCGGTACTTATCGAAATAAGCGCTGAATGTTGAGTTTGGATAAACCTGCGATCCGTAAAGAGCAAGCGCGTTCGACCATCCGAAAACAACCGTGGAATTACCTAGCAAATTCTCCTCTTGTAGGTTTTGCTTTACGAACTGCAAGTGTTCATAGGAAATTTTTGCGGCTTTCATCAAAGTGGCGTCTGAAACACTGGAAGACAGATCGACTTTCTCAGAGCTATAATTTTGCTTTTTGAGAAATTGATATAAATCATCCTCAGTTATGGTATTCAGGAAATTTGAGGCTAGAGGATAGGCGTCATTTGCATGCCACTCTAGGTTGGTTGAATTTGTTTGTTGAAAAATGTCAGTTTGTAATAGTATTGTTACCGCATCAAACTGCAGAACTGGGGTTTCAGCCATAAGGAGTATTAGCGGCTCTTCATTGGATTCTTTCGCTTTGTTATAGAACCACTCGACGTCTTTAAATACTGGGAACTCTGTCTCTATTGTATAAGACATT
>CAYVZL010000009.1:20666-20983 GCA_964456465.1 Microcaldota archaeon | reverse complement strand
CCCAATTAGCGCAGGATACTGACGTACAATTAGAAGTGCAATAGTCTGTATGACCTATTCTTTTGCACTCTTGTAGTCTGTAAACAGCACAATCGTATCCTTCCTTAGTCGTATTGTATGCGTGTTCAATCAATAGCAATGAAGCATTATTTATCTCATTATTATTTTTTACTGGTTCATAATAGAAGAAGTAAAAACCTCCTCCACATAGACCTAATATTATAGCAATTATCAGTATCTTTTTCTTCTTCGATAACCTGTTGAGTGGAGTAGGGGGTACGGTCAAAGTCAGCTTAGAAAATGCTCCATTTATATCA
>CAYVZL010000009.1:0-20656 GCA_964456465.1 Microcaldota archaeon | reverse complement strand
TTCTGGTGGTTGTTGGCATCAGGAGCAGAAGGAGATAACCAAACTATTTTTATACCCGTTCTGCCTTGCTATAGAGCATGGCGCAGAAAGACATAGACCTGAGCGTTTTCAGAAAGCAGAGAAAAATACTCCAGAAAAAGGAGAGAAAGAAAAAAAGAGGAGATGTTGTTATGGCTATTCCTAAAGAGCACCAGGCGAAGGACGAGAAGATAATCGGCGAGATAAGAGCGCTCGAGAACAGGATAATAGAAGACGTGGCGATGAAGAGGGACATAGAGAAAGAGATGGGCGAGACCAGAAGGATAATGTACGTGGTCTTGGCCGTCACACTGGCTATATTCGCTTTCTTGATCGGAGTTCTACTAAGGTACATAGGGAAATAGCATGAATGTCAAGAAACTGAAGAAGCTCGGGTGGAATGTCTACCCTAACATGCTGATAAAGGAACAGGAGTATCCTTATTGTAAAGTCGTGGTTTCCGTTGATAGGGGGAAAGTAAAAAAAGTCTACTGGACATGCGTCGGGGTGCCTGCCGAAGTGAAGGAAAAATTCTTGGATGAGCTGGAGAAATGCAAGCGCTAGGCTCCCTCTGTTTTTTCAATTATTAGCTTTCGCGCCTTAGCCAAATCCATAGAAAGAGTTATCTCCAGGCAATTATCATCGGTCAGTATCACGCTGTCTACTAGTCCGGTTTTCGTTAGTACCAATTGGCTCAGGTCCCCTTCGGGTTGTTGTTCCCTTAGTATCTTCCTAACGACCTCTCCAGCGCACTGGTCGCATATCTTGAAATCGCGAAGCAGGCTATTGTCTACCGCGTGCTCGTGTATAACCCACTTGTTCTTCGTGTCTTTCGTCTGCTTGCATATTCCGCATACAACCATGGTTATCTGTAATAAGAGGGAAACTGGCTATTTAAACGTTACGAACATAGGTTTAAATTGAAAAATAGGCTAATAGTGTTATGCCTGACCATAAATCACACAGGCTATTCGGAATGGGGCTATGGGTTTTGCTACTGATTTTTCTAGTACTCACCTATCCGCAGGACTTGAGGACGATAGGGAAAGTGGCTCTAATCGGGTTCTTGTTCTGCTATCTGGGGTCTATCCTGCCAGATATAGACGAGAAGCGCTCCAGCATCTTCAAGCACGTGAGGTTCTTCATCTTCGTAATCGTCTTTGCTGTTTCCTATTCGGCCGTCTCCTCACAATACCCTAAGAGTACGCTGGCGGAGATGCTTTACCTGCTGACAATCTGCCTATTAGTGGCATTAGCGGCTGTGCTTTTCTTTTACGCAGTCATCCCGGCGCATAGGAAAGGGATCCATTCGATGCTTGCTGGATTTGTCTATTCGCTCTTTGCGTTTGGAAGCTCCTACGTCCTGTTGTCCAATCTCTGGCTGTCGATAGTAATAGCTATCTTCGGGTTCATGGCATACTTCTCCCATCTGCTCCTGGACAGGTCGATAAAATGAGTCTCTTGGAGTTTTTCATACTGACCTTCACATTCGGCCCAGCCGCCGCAGTGCCTTACGGCCTGACGTTCCTGGACCCGGGAATAATCTTCGTGACATTGCTGTTCTGCTACACCATACCGGTACCTTTGATACTCTATATACTCACGGCGTTCGAGCAGAAAGAGGACTATAAGAACAGGATAATCAATGAGGCGGTCTTCCTAACGAAAAAGAAGCTGTTTGAGCTCAGGAAGATATCGGACAGCGTGACTAAAGTCTTCTATGATTGGTGGGGGGACCTTGGCTACGACCTGGCTCTGGCTTTCCTCTCGTTTGTGCTGGGCTTCCTCTGGGGCACTTTCCTCGCTTTTCTCATGAGGCTGCCGAAGACCCGGGCCTATATCGCTATTTTCTTTGGTAACCTTTTCGGCCTCATCTTCTGGTTCGCCGTGGCTATCGGGACAATAGACATAGTGGACAGCAGCTTCTTTGTGATTTTCTTCCTGCTCCTGTCGCTCTACTTTTATGTCTATGGAAAGGCGAGGGAAAAGAGGATAATACCTATCATAGTGGAAAGGATAAGAAAGAGCAGGAGAGAGAAAAGAGCTCACAGGAAAAAATAGTTATCTCCTTTTCGGTCTTCCTCTCATCGGCATCTGGTTGTCTATGTGTCTGTGTCTTGCGCAGGACGGGCAGCAGTGGTTGGTCTCCGGGACTCCTCTGTGCCTGATTCCCGCCCGCTCGTCGTAGTAGCTGAAGCTGTATCTAGTGAAGCGCGTGGCCTTGTCTACCGGGCATCTCCTTCCGCAAAAAACGCATTCGATTAGTTGCGCTCTTCCTCTCATAGGATCACGAGATAGTTATGCCTTGATGTGGTATATAATCATCGCTCTTTCAGTTTTTGCTTGGTCTTCTTGATGTGGCCCTTCGGCGAGCTCTTCGAGGAGCGGAAGGCAAGAGCGGTGAGATACCCGTGGAAGAAATTGACTAAGGCGGACCACTGCGTATCGACCAGTCCGTTCAGCTTCTCGTCCATGCCAAACAGGGCGTCTCTCCACTTGCCCGGCGTCCTGGCGTCCAAGACAACCTCATAGCCCAGCTTGTCCTTGTTTATCTTCCAGATGAAATCGTACTTGTATGGGAAGAACTGGACGTAAAACTCTATAGCGTTCTCGCCCACGAACCTGGTGTCTGTCTTGAAACGATAGGCTCGCCCGAACTTCTCCTTGGCATCGGCTGTCAGCGCGCCGGAAATGAACTCGATTACCTTCACTATCATCTCTTTTGAAGTTATAGGTACCACAACTCTCCGTACTATCCTCACGCTCTCACCAAAAGTCAAATAATCTATGCTGCGTACCTTTTAAAGGCTTTGCGTTGACTTTGAGCCGCCGGGAAAGCTCTCTGGCGAACTCTTCCTCGTA
Source organism: Microcaldota archaeon (assembly GCA_964456465.1). Lineage (GTDB taxonomy): Archaea > B1Sed10-29 > B1Sed10-29 > B1Sed10-29 > CAYVZL01 > CAYVZL01. The sequence continues at coordinate 17,776 of CAYVZL010000009.1, read as the reverse complement.
GCCATGTACCGTGTATACTTCGCGGGCCCCGGACCGTTTCACATAATCCAATAGCTGGTAAAAATCGCTATGGTCGGACAGGCAGAACACTTTGTTTACATATGGGAAAGTATACAGCAGCCCCCAGCCGGTAGCCATGGCCGCGATGGTGTCCCTATTCGTCTGGCTGGAAAGGGAATCGATAAAGTCCGATTTCACCAGCCGGTTGGGCACTATCGAGACGAAGGGGCCTCTCATCATCTCCCTGCCCTCCTCGCTCTCCGCATTCACGAACTCCCCTATCTTCACCCCGTTCTTCTCGTAAATCTTGCTGACCTTATGGACGTATGAATGGGTTAGAGGAACTACTCCGGCATTGTTCAATATCCTGATGAGCTCCTGCGATTTCCCGAGGGCATAGGCGCCGAAGATTATGTTCTTGGTCCTGTTCTGTCTGACCCAGCGCTCTATGTCTCTGGAAACCTCTTCAACGCTTGGGAACTTGAAATGGGGAAGACCGTAGGTAGACTCGATTATCAATGCGTCGCAGTTAGGGACTTCGCAATCCTCAAACAGCATGCTCTTCTGCAGCCTGAAATCCCCGGTATAGACGATAGTCTTGCCGTTCTCTATCTTGAACTGGGACGACCCTATGATGTGGTTGGCGTTCAATAGGCTGATGTCCATGCCGCCAAACTCGAAAGCCTCGTGATAGCTGAGGTGCTTTTTCTCCGCTCCGCAGTGGAACAGGTCTGAAGTCGGCTGGGTCAGGACCAAGTCGGAGGTATGGCTCTTCAGATGGTCTGAATGGGCGTGAGATATGCCTACCAGCGTCTTATCCGTTTTCCTTACCGCTCTTTCCGGGTCGAGGATAAGTTTAAATCCATCGTTCTCTATAGTTATTCCACTATTCCAGAATGCGCGCATGTTTTGGATAAACCATTTCTATATTTTAAATGTGGTGGTATGGGGAAGCACGATATCATAATTATAGGGGCCGGCCCTGGGGGTCTGGCTGCAGGGATCTATGCTGCCCGGAGGAACATGAAAACCCTGATTCTAGAGCGCGGGGTCATAGGCGGGCAGATGGCGCTGGCGACTGAGATTGAAAACTATCCCGGAGTTGAAAAGACCCGGGGCATGAAAATCGCCAAGACCATGGAAAAACAAGCCCGCCAGTTCGGTTGCGAGATAAGGATGGAAGAAGTCGTGGAGATGGATTTAGAGAATAAGGCAATCACGACTAATGCTGGCAGGTACGGGGCCAAAGCCGTAATCCTGGCTACTGGCGGCGGCCACAAGAAGCTGGATATAGAGAACGAGGACAAGTTCTTGGGCAGGGGAGTGAGCTATTGCGCTACATGTGACGCTCCTTTTTTCCGGGGCAAGAAAGTGGCGGTAGTTGGAGGCAGCGATTCAGCGATAATGGCGGCCCTTTTCGTAGCTGATTATGCTAGGGAGACCTATCTAATCCACAGGCGAGAGGGATTTAGGGCTGAGGGGGCAAATCAGGATAAGCTCGAAAAATCCAAGGTCAAGGTCCTAACCAACAAGTGCGTGGTAAGGGTCGATGGGGACAAGAAGGTTGAGAGGATAGTGCTCAAGGACATGAAGGACAATAAAGAGACTAAGATGGATGTCGATGGCCTGTTCATCTATATCGGCACTCTTCCAACCACGGAACTGGCGAAGAAAGCGGGGATTAAGCTGGACAAGTTAGGCTATATCGAGACTAACTCAAGGAAAGAAACGAACATCAAGGGCGTGTTTGCTATCGGCGATGCGACGGGCGGCATCTGGCAGGTGGCTCAGGCGGTTGGCGATGGCGCTGTCGCTGCGGTTAATGCCTATAATTACGTAAAGAATCTGAAGTAGCTATTTCTTCTTGGCCTCTTCCACCAGTTCTCTGAGATAGCCGACCCTGCTTAGGTTTTCGGCTTCGTCTGCTTGTATGTTTTTCTGCCGTATGTACATCAGAACAAGTACCAGAATCACGATTATCAGGAACCCCACTGTCAAGGAGCCTCCGAACAGAAAGGCTCCCACTAGGCCAGCCCGTTCTCCGGAGAAGGTCAGCGTGGCGTTGGTCAGAACCAGGCTGTCCTTTACCAGGAGCACATCTATCTTATGCTCGTTTAGGTCTGTCGGGACTATCTTTATGTTGATGTCCTTCACGGAGTTGGCGCTCAGATAGAACGGGGTGTCGCCAGAGACATTCCAGCCAAGGGGGAAGCCCATCACGTCTATGCCTGTGATTTGCTCATCTTTCCTGTTATCTATCCTTAGCATCAGGTTATAGCCTCTCTCGCCCTTGTCTCCGGTATAGCCGCCTAGCTCTACCGCTGAGATACTGACGACGTTCTTGTACTCCGACCTCTGCATTACTGCCAGATCGAAGTGGTCTGAATCCGCCTTGATTTCACCGGAAAGTATGATTATGTGCTGGGAATAGACTCCCGAATGGTAATCAAGAGGTATTGTGATCTTTATGGATATCGTCTTGCTCTGTCCGGGCTCCAGATAGAACGGGTCCGGGTATTCGGCGTTGAAATCATCCGGGAAACTCTCTGGGTCCACTATCATGTTTCTTGAGGATTTGCCGAGGTTAGTAACGGTGAACTTCAGCGTTATGAAGTCTCCCTGCGTGACCCGGACGTAAGAGTATACTGGCGTCACGTCAAGAGTCTGCTGCACCTTCAGGCTGATGACTCTGCTGAAAACCACGTCCTCGGCGACGCTGGAGAACAGGAAGGTCACCTTATAGTCGCCTGCCTTGGCGTACTGGGTGTTGATGGTAAAAGACGTGTTGGTGCTTGAATACCTATCCATAGACAGAGTCTTGGCTGACGGAATAACGAGTATCGTCGAGTTGTCAGCATAGCCTATGATCCCTATCGTGTTGCTCTTGTCAAGGTTGTTGGTTATGTTGATTTGGATGTCCTTTGCCTCGCCCTCGGAAAAAGTAAGGTTGCCAGGCATCCTAACGTCTATCGCAAACCCTATCGAGAACAAGAGAATACCGATAACTATATATTTAGCAACGTTCATAAAACACACTTGTTACTATTCTGTAGTGACGACATATTTAAAACTTACGGTATGATGCCCTCGCGAGATAGAAATAAATATACGTGATGCTTATGAAAAACCATATGGACTCTGAGAGCCTGTATCTGCTTAGGAGACTCAGTCTTAACCAATATGAGTCAAGGGTCTATTTCTCGCTTTTGAAAGCCGGTCCCACCTCCGCCAGTGAGATAGGAAGCGTGGCTGAGATACCGAGGCCCAGAACCTATGATGTGCTGGATAAATTGGAGAAGAAGGGTTTTATAAGTGTTCAACCAGGCAGGCCGACAAGGTTCAAAGCGGTCGAGCTGGATGAGGCAATAAAGTTCCTCAAGACGAAGAAAGAGGAAGAGCTGAAAAAATCGCTTAATGAGATGGAGGACATAAAGGGGAAACTGTCTGAAAAAATCAGGACGACCAAACCGGAAGGGAAAGTCAAGGCGGAAGACTATGTCTGGGTCATAAAGGACAGGAAAAACCTGCACTCGAAGATAGAGGGCCTGATCCATTCGGCGAAGGACAGCATACTCATCACAGCTAACGATGCCGGTGTCAAGAACAAGCTGGAGTCGTTCGAGAATTCATTGAGAAAAGCGTGCAAGAGGGGCGTCAAAATCAAGGTAGTCTCCCCGCTTACTAACGCCAGTCTGGTCAAAAGGATGTGCGAATTTGCTGAGGTCGTCAAGAAGGACCATAACCACAGGATGATGGTCATAGATGATGATGTCTTTCTGTTCCTGACCCCAGAGCCGCACGATAGGGAAGTAGGAACCTGGATTAAGTCGCCTTATATAGCGGATAACTTCAGGAATCTTTTTTAATCGCCTGTTCGCTAATTCTATCATTGGGTCTGTGGCCTAGTCTGGATAGGGCAACGGCGTCCTAAGCCGTAGATCGCGAGTTCGAATCTCGCCAGACCCGTTTTGTTTTAATATCCCTATTGCTAAAAGTCTATTGCGGGGTCGTGGTATAACTTGGCAGCATCATTGGCTCCAGTGAGTCTATTGGAGCGCTGAGCCTAAGGGCGATGATATCTAGATGCTAATTGATTTGGAGAAACCAATGGATCTGGGTTCAAATCCCAGCGACCCCACTCTTTTTAAAGTCTTATGACAGCATAATTACGAGATGATGATGTGAACAAACGCTGATACAAGATGATGTAACATACACATCTGATCACCTTGATGCTTATGTACGACTTCGAAATCAAGCGCATAAACCAGGAGATAAAGAAGCGGAAAGCCAAGCGAGTTCTTATCCAATTGCCCGAGGGGCTGAAGCGCGAGTTCGTGAAGATAGCCGATAAACTGGCTGCGGAAGCCGTCCTGTCCGGCGACCCCTGCTTTGGGGCATGCGATATCCAGACCCATCCTGAGACGGACCTGACAATCCACTTTGGCCACTCGAAGATGCTCGACACAGACAGAGTGATCTATGTAGAGACGCGCTCAGTAGCTGATGTCGGACCGGTTGTCAAGAAAGCGGCCAGGATGCTGATTGGCAAAAGGATAGGGTTAGTGACCACCATCCAGCATGCCAAAGAGCTGCCCAGGGTGAAAAAGATGCTCCAACGCCTTGGCAAGAAAGTTTTTGTTGGTGGGCCCGTCCTTGGATGCGACGTAACCAACGCTGAAGACATAAATACAAAAGTGGACGAGTTCCTGTTCATAGGCTCGGGCAGGTTTCATGGCCTGGGTGTGGCCTATTTCACGGGAAAGAAAGTGCTTTTGGCCGACCCGTATACTAATCTCGTGAGCGGTATAGACCCCGCCAAGTCATACAAGGAAAAATATCTGAGGATAGCCAAAGCTTCTGATTCCATGGTCTTCGGGATAGTTGTCGGGAGCAAACCGGGCCAGAAGAGAATCGGGATAGCTGAGAAAGCCAGGAAGAAATTGGAGAAGCGAGGAAAGAAAACATATCTAGTGATTATGAACGAGATAACTCCCGAGAGGCTGGACTATCTGCCTTTTGATGCGTTCGTGGTAACGGCTTGCCCGAGGATAGTTATAGACGACTGGAAGAACTATAAGAAACCGCTTTTGCTTCCTGAGGAGATTTAGCCCTTTTTCCAGCTCTTTACGCCGGCTGGATTGGCCTCTCCGCCCGGCCTGACCTTGACGGTTACATCAGCGCCGCTACAGGCTACTCTGGCTGTCTTCCTGTCGGGCGAATAGACAACGACGGCATCAAGGCATTTCTCTAGCAGGTTAAGGTCCTCTTCATAGGCGAAACCGTATTTCTCCATGTAGGACAATTTGCTTGACGCTATCGCTTTTTCCACTGCCGAAGTGTACATAATCTTATAAGGGAAGGTCTGTTTATAAATTTTACTCAATCTTTATCAGCCTATGAAAAAAGTGGTTGAAGGCAAAGACCACAGCCACTGTTAGCAGTATTGCGGTCCAATCGCCGAGAGTCAACGGAACTATGTGGAAAAGGCTGTTGAGCGGACTATAAATAATAAACAGCTGGATAACCATTACCAAGAAAATGGATAGGAGCAGATACCTATTTGTGAGCAGACTTTGATTGTATTGCTGCCTCACAGTCTGAAGGATGACTAATTCTAGAAAGACTACTGCTGTAAAAGTGACCGTTTGGGCTTTATTGAGATCTCCCAGGTTAAGAAAGAGAACGTACAGGGTGAGGCTGGCTATCGCCATTAGGGCTCCTGTTCTCACGATTGCAAAGATTGCGCTCTGGTTCAGGACTTCTCCTTTTGATGTGTTCGGCTTTCGTTTCATGATGCGGGGGTCTGCATGGTCTACGCTGAGAGCCAGGGCAGGAAGGCCGTCGGTCAAGAGATTTATCCAAAGAATCTGGACGGCAGCCAATGGCAATGGAAGTAGGAAGAGTGCTGCAATAAACACTATCAGAACCTCTCCCATATTGGTGGACAGCAGGTATATCATTGATTTTTTTATGTTGTCGAATATCCTCCTACCTTCTTCAACCGCTGAGACTATGGTTGCGAAATTATCGTCAGTTATTATTATGTCAGATGCCTCTTTAGCAACGTCGGTGCCCTTCATGCCCATGGCCACCCCTATGTCCGCGTTCTTCAGGGCCGGAGCGTCGTTCACGCCGTCGCCGGTCACAGCCACTATCTCTCCGTTGGCCCTCAGCGCCTTGACAATCCTGTTCTTCTGCGCAGGCTCGACCCTTGCGAATATGGTGGTGTTGCGGACTTTCACCCTCAGCTCCTCAAAGGAAAAATTCTCCACCTCATCCCCAGTTATGATGTTCTCCACTACGAGCCCTATATCCTCTGCGACTGCCTTTGCAGTGAGCGGATGGTCCCCCGTTACGATTATCACACGGATACCAGCGGTCTTACATGCAGATACCGCACTTTTGATCTCCTTCCGCGGCGGGTCTATCATTCCCTGTACGCCGACAAAAATCAGATCCTCCTCGAGCTTCTTCTTATCGCTCTTATACGCAAACGCGAGCACTCTGAGCGCTTTCGCGGCCATCTCGTCAATGGCTTTTTCAATCTCATTCTTCTTTTCGAGGGTAAGTCTTACTACTCTGCCGTGCTCCATCATCCTGTTGCATCTGGCCAGAACGGCACTCGGTGCTCCCTTCATCATGACAATTTCTTCTTCGCCTTTTTGGCACACGAATGTCATAAGTTTTGTTTGCGAACTAAACGGTATTTCGACGATTCTCTTGTATTCAAAAAACTCCTTGTCCTCTATTCCTCTTTCCTTTGCAGACTCTACCAACGCCACCTCAGTTGGATCGATTTTCTCCAGAACTGAATTGTTGCATACGAGGCCTATCTGGAAAATTAACTTGTTCTTGCATTCTTTTACGCTCGTTATCTTCCCGTCGCAATATACTTTCTTGACTGCCATTCTGTTCTCAGTCAGGGTGCCGGTCTTGTCTGTGCATATAACGGTTGCCGAGCCCAATGCTTCCACGGCAGACAGTTTTTTAACCAGCGCGTTCTTGCTCGCCATCTTTTTCGCTCCAAAAGCGAGAGATATAGTCACTATAACAGGGAGGGCCTGGGGAATGGCTGCTACTGCAAGGCTGACTGCGATGAGAAAGAGGGACAAAAGATTCTCCTCGGAATACGTCCCTATCGCGAAGACTATCGCGCATGTCAGAATAACCACAATGCCAATTTTCTTACCAAATCTGTCCATGTATAGCTGAAGGGGGGTGGGCGGCGCAGGTGCTTCAATCTCTTTTGCAATCTTTCCTACTTCTGTGTTCATGCCCGTGAACACAACGACTGCCTTGGCATGCCCCCTCACAACAGCAGTTCCAGTATAAACCATGTTTGTTCTGTCCGGAAGCCTGGCAGAATCTTGGACCTCTATATTTTTCTTGTCTACCGGCGTGCTCTCCCCAGTCAGCATAGACTCATCTATCTGGAGGTTTATTGCCTCAATAATCCTGCAGTCGGCCGCTATCTTGTCTCCCTCTATCAGTTCGAACACATCGCCAGGGACTACATCAGTCGCATCTACTTGCGCATGTTTCCCGTCTCTCAAGACAGTGGCTTTGAGGGCAGTCATCTTCTTCAGCGCCTCGATTGCCCTTTCTGCACGGTATTCTTGGACGACGCCAACCACTGCGTTGATTATGATTATAATCAGTATCAGAATAGAGTCGATTACGTGGCCTATAAGCAGAGTTATTATTGTGGCGGCTATCAAAACAAGAATTAATACATTTGAGAATTGTTCGAGAAAAATTCGGATGAGAGATATCTTTTTTTCCCGTTTAAGCTCGTTCGGACCATAGATAGCCAGTCTCCGCCTGGCTTCTTGCTCAGACAATCCCCCAGAAGATGTCTTTAAATCCTCTAGAACCTTGCGAATATTCTCTGACCAGTAGTGCATAAAAATCAATTGGTTATGTCTTTACCACAGTTCCATTGTGTTTTTTCCCCAGAATAGCGGACTTTGTCTCTTTCATGCTCGTTCCATTGACAAAATGCGCTTCGATTTTAGACCTGTTCAGGATATTGGCCCCTATCAAATCGAATATGAAGTTCTCTCTCGGCCTCCTCTTATCGTGCTTTTCGGTCATCTTAACTAATTCTCGGTGGGTCATTGTCCTTATCAGCTTGGCTCCCCTGTTTCTCGGGTTCTTGTCATATATGCCCTTCACATCAGACAGGTTAACCAGCCTGTCCGCTTCCATCTCCTCGGCCAATAGACAGGCGACTGCATCGCTCGTCTGGCCCGGCTCTGTGCCGCCAATCACGACTATCTTGTTTCCTTCTCCCATGAGCTCTATCGCCTGGTCCAAAGAATCAGCATACTTCCCTTTCAACGCGAGGGCCACTAATCGGGCGTTGGTCTTGGTCACGGCTATCCCGACCTCGTCAAGCTCGAAATTGTTTTTAGTGAACTTTCTGGCAGAGGTTATGTAGTCTTTCGCTATCGTCCCGCCGCCGACCGCTATCGCAAAATGGCTATCAATCGAGTTCAGGAGTTTGCCTAGCTTGGTAAGGACTTTCATGTTCGGCCTGTCGCGGAACACCAGCGACCCGCCGAGGGAAATGGCTATTTTCATATAATTACCTTTTTAAATCATGCTAACTACAATTATCAAGGACGGATTTAAATCTGTTTCTATTCGGTGCTGGCTATGGAAAAGAGCAAAGAGTATTACGAATTCAGGAAGCAGCTGAAATTCCTGAAGGCCCAGAAAGGACAGGGCACAGAGTTGATTAGTGTATACCTTCAACCAGGGGCCAATACTAACGATATGTCCGATAGGCTGAGGGACGAGTACAGCCAGGCGATGAACATAAAGTCGAAGCAGACTCGAAAGAATGTCCAGGCGGCTATCGATAAGATACTGCAAACTCTTAAAGGAGAACACAAGGCGCCCGACCATGGAGTGGCTATCTTCTGCGGAAACATCGATGGCAAGATACAACTTTGGCAAATAGTACCACCAGAGCCGGTTGGAGTACAGATCTACCGATGCGATTCTTCTTTCTATCTTGAACCATTTTATGATATGATAGAACCAAAGGAGAAGTTCGGGTTATTCACTATGGACAGGCGAGAAGCGACGATAGCTATACTGAAGGGAAAGAACATAACGATAGTAACGCATATGACTTCCAACGTCCCTGGAAAGCATCGTAAAGGTGGTCAAAGTAGTCTTAGATTCGAGAGGATTACCGAAATCATAGCCCAGGAGTGGTTCAAGAAAGTCGCTGAGATGATCAACCAAGTTTTCAAGGACCCGAAGATAAAGGGGATCATAGCCGGGGGACCTGGCCCTACCAAATATTCTTTCATGAACGAGGACTATATTTTGCCCGAGGTCAAACAGAAGATAAAAGGTTCGATAGACACAAGTTATACTGATGAGTTCGGTATCAAGGAAGTGGCGGACCGTTCCGGTGAAGTCATAAAGGAATTGGAAATACAGTATGAGAAGGACCTTGTTAACAAGTTCCTGAAAGAGGCAGTGACAGGCGGTCTGGCTACTTACGGCATTAATGAGGTGAAAGAGGCCCTGGCGATAGGCAAGGTGGAGACGCTCCTGCTCTCTGAGGGGTTGGAGGACAAGCTTGTTGAAGAGCTGACCGACCTGGCTGAGAGGACCGATGCCAAGATAGAGATGGTGTCTGTGGAAACGCCAGAAGGAGAACAGTTCAGGATAGGCTTCAAGGGGATAGGCGCTTTTCTGAGGTATAAGTAATGGCCTACGAGATAAAGAGGGAACCAGAGGACTTCATGGTGGAGGAGATAACGCCCGATAAAAAAATCCTCGAAGTGGACAAAACCCACAAATTCAAGGAGAGCGAGGGCGACCAGCTCATATGTGTCCTGCAGAAGAAGAACTGGGATACCAATCTCGCTATTTCTGAAATCGCAAAGAGGCTATTCGTCTCCAGAAAGAGGATAGGGTTTGCCGGGACCAAAGACAAGCGGGCTATAACCACTCAACGCATCTCTCTCTGGAAAATAAAGAACGCCGAACGACTGTCTATAAAGGACATAAAGCTCACGCCATTAGAGTATTCGGACAAGCGGATAGAGCTGGGCGATCTGTGCGGGAATAGATTTACTGTCAAAGTCTATACAAAGAAAAGGCCCAAGAAGATGAAGAAAGTCCCCAATCTTTTCGGTGTCCAGAGATTTGGAGACACAAGACCGCTGACCCATCTTGTCGGGAAGGAGATAGTGCGCGGGAACTTTGAAGACGCGGTCAAGATGTACCTGGCTAAAGTTTTCCCAAAGGAATCGAAGGAGGCAAAAGAGGCCAGAAAGAAGCTGGCCAAGGACTGGGACTACACCGAGGCGCTGAAGTACTTTCCGTATAGCTTAAGATTCGAAAGAACTCTATTAGGCCATTTAGCTAATAACGAAAACGACTATATCGGGGCGCTCAGGAAGCTGCCAAAGTTCCTGAAGATAATGTTCGTTCATGCTTACCAGTCCCATATCTTCAATGAATTTCTCAAAGAGGTCATCAGGAAGAAGGCCAGGCACTCTAAGGGCCAGCTGTTCGGTTACGAGTCAAAGATAGAGAACGAACTGGAGGAAAAGGTACTTAAGAAAGAGAGGGTAGAGCCTAAAGAGTTCTTCATAAGGTCGATGCCTGAGATGTCCTCGAAAGGAGAGAAGAGAGAGCTGTTCATCAGCCTGAAAGACTTCAAAGTCCTGGAGAAGGGGAAAGGCTATTACTTGATCCGATTTTCTCTTCCGAAAGGATGCTACGCCACGACGGTGATAGACCAGCTTTTCTCCTAGCGCCGTACTATCGCGTTGCAAAGAAGGGCAGGTTCTGATTTTCCTGAATAATCTATTTTGAAGACATAGCTTTGGCCTTGGTTGAAGACTAAATCGAAATAGCCGTAGTTAGTCATGTAAGGAAAATCACCGCAAAACTCCGTATTTTCTTTGCCCAGCCAGTAATAGATGTAGGAGGCATTGTATTTCTTGAGGATCTCGAGGGCAGAATTTATATCAGAACCTAAAAATACCTGCTTGGTGTCCTTGAACCTTTCATCTATGTTTGGCGCATATTCTGCATAAGCGTCGATAACGTTCTTACGCATCGCTATCCCGCTCACCCAGTGGCCTTCAAGCCAGGGGGCAAACACTACGGAATCTGAGGGGGTGTTGAACTTGAGCCAGGTCATAGCCGAGAACTCTTCAGTGCTCGGTGGGAAAAAGAGCAGAGAACCCGCGGCCAAGACTCCGACGAGCGCGATGTAGGTGAGCAGGAGCACTTTCCACCATCGATAGTCAAGAAAGTCCATTCTCACAAATTTCACCAACCTGCTCCAGTAGGATGCGATGACTTTTCCTGAAAGCAACGCCACGGGGAACAAGAGCTGCTCGTTAAGCCTGTTGCCGAATATGAGAGCGGCTATGACTGACAGGACCAACCACTCTTTCACAAACCTGGTCTCCTTCTCCTTTATCGCAAACAACCCGTAAATTGCTATCAAGAGCATTATGAAGCTTATCGAGTCGCTAACAAGGGCGCTTTCCCATACAAAGAACTGTATCCCTGACTGGAGCTCTATGTACTGGGAGTAGAAATGCGCCGCCTGGGGCAATCCATGGGAAGCGGTGAATGGCAAGAACCATATGAAGAACAAAGCCAGGGCAAGGCAGTAAGGAATTACCAGCTCTCTCAGCCTTTTTCTGAAGAGTATCGCGCCGAATGCAATGCCTATTCCGCCCACAAGCGGATGGAAATAGAGGACAGCAGCAAGGGACAGGCCTGCGAGCACTTTTGCTTTAGTCGTCTTTCTCATAAGCAGCATGAAGGAAAGGACTAGAAAGACCAAAGCAGGCAGTCTTGGGTTGAGGTGTCCGGCTAAGTAGATAAAACCGGGAATAAAACCCAGCACCGCCGAAGAGAAAAGGGCTTCGTCATCAGTGAAACCAAGCTTGCGCGCAAAATAGTAGCAAAGAGCAATGCCGAGCACCCCTATTATCGGCAGAAGAATCGGCCAAATCGCTAGAGTCAGGGAGAGCAGGTAATGGAACCCTGGCGGATAGGTGTAATCCCTGCCTCCGAAAGAGAGCGGATCGTAGGACTGGCCGTTAGCGAGCAGTTCTGCGCTGCGGTAGTGGAAATAGGTAGTGGAGCCTATCATTGAAGGATTATCTATAAACGGGCGGAGGAATTGCGCTGCTGAAAAGAATAGTAAAAAGAACGCCAATAGCATCAATAGTCTCTTCATGGTCGCTCACTGTAGTAGGATAGATTGCCCCGTCTTATATTAATTTCGTAAAGCGAGGCATCTGGCGTGTTGGGCAGCCAGGCTGAGTACTGTTTATTGACATCGAGCGGGATTATCACGCTCTGTGCCAAGTCTCCGCCGGCGAACGCCACGGTGCTGACTGAATATTTGGAAAGGATGGCCCTCATCTGCTCTGAGTCCCCGGTCCAGAAGAAATCCTCATAATCATACCACTTCTTGGCGTCCGGTATGCACTCAAAGTTGGTGTCCAGCAAGCAGCTTCTATTGGTGAGGGTCATCAGGTTGGAGCACAAGTCATGGGTGGCCAGCGGGACTATATCCTGTGGCATGGTGCCGATATAGTTCATCAAGGAATACTCGCTGCTCGTAAACGGCCTATCGAACAGCCAGGAGTGATACATTGAGTTCAGGGCGAAGAGCGACGCTATGGCGAAGACCGCAAGGAATAATAGGCGCTTCTTGTCCGTTCCAGAAACCGCTTCTGCAAAGAAGAAGACCAGCCCGAACATCAGTATCGAGTCCTGCCTCCAGGGATGAAAGATGGGGGTCAGATAATGGCTCAGGAAAAGAACTATGGACAAGCCGACCCACGCGTACCAGAATCTCCTATAGCGGTCGGTCTTTCCCTTGATCAGGACGATGGGAATCAGCACCATCGCGAGGAATGCCGGCGTGACGAACTTGGCCCAGGTGTCCGCGCCCTTGGAGATGAAGTATGGGCCTAACCAGAAATTGGAGCACGAGAAAGCGTCCAGCCTCGGGAGGAAGAACAGGGCCAAGACTACGGCCGGCACCCAGAACGTCTTGGCTACCGCCTTAAAACGCTTTTCTGAAAGGAGGAATATGAGAATCACTGCCGACAGAAACAGGGCGATGAACGTGTTGAAGAGGAATATCACAGACACCAGCATGCCCGAATAAAGGTATTTGGATTTTATCATAAAGTACGCTAGCGGCAGGGCGAGCAGGAGCCCTATGATCTGTGGCGACTCATAGGAGCTTGAGATCAGGTACGGGCTTATTGCGAAGAGGAAGGCTGCGATGAGCGCGGTCTTTTCATCCCTAAACTTGCGCACGAGCCAGAACGCCGCAGGTATTGTCAATGAAGCCAGAATCGGAAGGAAGAAGCGGCTCACCTCTATGACGGGGATACTAAAGACGATGCTTGTAAGGGCCAGAGAGGTATGGTATAGCGGCGGGTATGTGTGCGGTCTGCCGCCTGCAGGCCATGGGTCAAAATCGGGGATAGAACCAGTCTGCTTTATCAGCTCGGCAACCCGGACGTGATAATAAGTATCGTATCTCAGCGGCTTGTCGGAAACTGCCGCTGGATAGAGCCTGATGAATGAGCCAGCGATGAAAATCAGCACGAGTATCAAAATCAACTTGGTCTGCCACTGGTTTTTTTGCTCGCTCATAAGACATCAACCGTGAAGAATAGGTAATGGCTGTCTCCTGAGTTGAGGTCGTTTATCTTGGTCGTTATCCGGTGCATCCCCGTGCCTGGATTTGGGAGCGTAAAACTCAGGGTGTAATGGTTGTTGCTGCGGACCGTGGCCTGCTTTTCATCATCAAGAAATGTGATTACCTCGTACTCCGACTCTCCGTTCAGATGCAGCTTGAAACTAACGTTCTGCCCCGCACCCAGCGAAGTCGGATAATCAGAGAGCCATGCTTCTGTGACCGGACCATGGGGGAGCGTGCTGAGTGTCAACGTTATTAAGATCAGTATAAGGCATGACAGGACTATGGTCAACTCCCATAACTCTAGCCTAGCCATATCATAACCTTCCGAACCAGCATTTCAAAACAGTCTTAATATTGAAGAGCGTCTCGTGTATAAAACGCTGCTTCCAAAAAGTCCTCAGGCTGCCGAGCTTTTTCACAGGCCTTTCGCCGGAATAGGTGACTTTGACAGGGACCTCAGCCATCTTCAGGCCATGCTTGAACGCGCGGAAGTTTATCTCGGATTCTATGCAGTAGCGCTTCTCCTGCGTGCTGAGCGATAAAAACGCTTTCCTTTTGATGACCCTGAAACCGCTTAACGCATCGCTTATTCTTCTGCCGGTTCCCATGAGTATAGCGAGCTTGGTCAGGTTATTGGTTATCCTCCTGTGCCGTGGAATAATCCTGAAATCTCTTATCCCTACGACCATGTCCGCCTTGGTCTTCCTCATTTTCTCTATCAGCTTCGGAATCTCCTCCGGTTTGAACTGGCTCGCATCTATGAAAACAAGGACATCTCCCTTGGCTGCTCTGGCGCCGGTCCTCATGGCTGCCCCTTTGCCCTGGTTGACCGTGTGCCTGATCACTTTGGCGTGTTTCCTGGCCTTGACAGCAGTCTTATCCTTGGAGCCGTCGTCGACAACTATGATCTCTTTGGCGATGGGAACGGCCTTTATCCTCTTCAGGGTGTCCTCAATCTTTTTTTCTTCATTGTAAGCGGGCACTATAATCGATATCATTTCTTCCACCAGAACGAAAACAGCCCTATTAAGCTAGGAATCCAGATTCTTATGATGCTCCAAGCTATTAAAAAGCTCCCTATGACCGATTGGACTAAGCTGAAATAGCCTGACGATAGGAGAAGATAGCCCCCTCCCTCGACAAACCCTATCCCCTGCGGCGTGAGGGTGACAAGAGCCAGGGAAGAGGCGACTGAGGAGAATATGAACACGTGGGGCAGCAGCAGCTCCTGGCCTATTGACAGGAAAGCGAATAGGACGGCGCCCATTTCCAGCAATGTCGAGATAACTAGCAGGATCATCACGACCAAGACATCTTTCGGCTTTATCTCCAGGAAGTGCTTTTTCAGCTGCTCGTGGAACTTGAATATGAAAATCCTGTTAAGCAGCTTATAGAGGAGGGCGGCGAACCAGCGCACGCGGAACAGAAGGACTATGGACGCTCCACAGACGGTCATTATAACCATTGAAGCCAGCACGAGCGAATATCTGGGAAAGTCTGAGCTGTTGATAGAGAGCAGGTATGCGGCGAACAGCAGGAAGACGAACATCACAATGAACTTGTAGAACTTGACGATGAAACTTGTGCTTAGCGCTCTCTCCGGCTGAATCTTCTCCGTCCTGGCGAAATATGTCCTTATCGCATCGCCGCCCAGGCCAAAGGGAGCGAATATTCCTAACAGAGCCTTCATATTGAGCCTGAATGATGGGACAAACCCCTCCTTTATCAGATAGACCCAGGCGAGAATCCAGAACACTATCGACAGGAAATACAGGAGGAAAGAGACGGCAAAGAGGCCCAGGTCAAGCTCGAATATCTTGGATGCGCTTGTTGTCTGATATATGAATAACAGGAGGATGAGGCAAATCGAAAGCCATAATATATCCTTGATTTTCATCTGATCACTTTTCGTATGAAGAAATCACCGAAGAAGTTTACAACAGCGAAAGCGTCTTGGCCGGATTTCGTTTGGAATTTTACCGTCCTGTTCTCGATGATTATCTCGTTCTTGCTGAAGCTGGGATAGTAGACTTTGAGCATAATCTCGTCTTGGCCCGGCACTATGCTCTCGCAATAAGAGGTGGAGTTATCGGCGCAGTCGGTGAAGTTCTCGCTGTTGAAATTGGTGGTGCAGACACATCTAGTGGGAACGCCGTTTTCGAGCGCTATCCCTATAATCTGAACCCTCTTGTTGCCGAAATCTTTGCCTAGAGCGAAGAAAACCCCCATTAGGGCCTCATTCTTCTGGCTCTCTGCTTGGTCCTGCTCGACAACTATGATTGCCCTTGAGGAGGTGTTAATTAGGGCGTTTATCTCTGCTAGGGGGTCCTCTTTCCCCGTGATACATACGTCTTTATGGCAGTAAACTGGAGAGGGCTTGTTCAGGAATAGGAATAGGTTTACCAATGCTAAGAGTAAGATAACCGCAACTACCGCGAAAATGAGCTTGTTGCTCTTCTTTTTCTTTGCCATAACACCACGATAGATTATGGATTAGGCGATATATAAAACAGAAAGCGCGGAAAAAGAAAAATTAAAAAGAAGGGGGAAAACCCCCTTTAATGGTTTTTTTACGCCTTCAACAGAATGACTAACGCATCTGCTGCGGATGCTGTGTCGGCTGCTGTGAAACCAGCAACTAACAGCTTGTTTCCGTCTGCAATCAGGTAGGACGCTCCTGCGCCAGTTGTTGTCAGTGCATTGCCAGCGATTCCCTGGGCAACTGAGTTGACCCACGGACCTCCGACAACGATCTGGTAACTAGCTGATGCAGCTACATCTGTCGCGACCAAGCTCTCTGGCATCACCACTTTCGTTGGTGAGAAGAGGTTTGATCCGGTTACTGATGCTGTGCAGCTGATCGTCTTCACTTTGACGTTACCAACTGTCTGTCCTTCTGTCGCAGTGTATGTTCCGGCTCCGGCCGTTACGTTGCCAATCGTCTTTGATATCTCAAAGATGGCATCCCTTCTAGCTTCTGGGACTATTGCTGACAACGTACCTAACACAGACCCGTCCAACTCAGTGCTCCATGGAGTAACATCGTACTTTGCTGCCTCGGTTGCTGATGTCGATGTAACCGGCTGGTTGATGAGGAGTGTCTCTGCTACCGGGCTGTATGTGGTATAGTTTCCCGTGTTGTTGTATGGACCTCCAGCAAATTGGTACAGGTTAAGGTTTCCGTATGCTAGGAGCCCTGTCAATCCGTCTGCGGGAGCGGAGGGGTCAGAGTCGTAAACTATTGTTACGTTGTCTGTTCCTGCTGGTCCGACTAGTTTTATCACTGGCCAGTACTTCATAGTGCCACTTGAGTTGAACTGCACTGGGTTGGCGTTTGTCGACGCATTACCTTGGATGAATCTCAAGTCAAGGTAAGGTGCTGCTGTCGGGTCTATTGATGTTGACCTTCCAAAAGGCACTAGGTTTGGGTATATATCACAAGCCCCCGATGTGGCGTCTGCTGTGCCCATTGTCCCGCTTGGGTTGACTGTGATATTCGTCGGGTCAGGTGTTGATCCACCAACTGGACCCAATGACACAGTACAGCTTATCGGGTTGACATTCGTCAGGTAGCTCAGTGTTGTCGTTTCACCGGTCGCGTTAATTGGTCCGACTGTCACCTCAGAACCCGTTGAACCTCCGACCTTGAAAGTCAGGGTATATGTTGGGACCGTGCCTGATGTTGTTGCTGGCGTGACTGCTGATAGATAAACGACTTTGTCGTTTATTATCATGTACCTGGCAGTCGCACTATTGAAAGACGCTGCTACTGCTCCAGATGGGATTACAACTTGGTCTGGCAATACTGCATCGAGTGTTTGTGTACTTCCATCTCTTGCAGTCCAAGTTGGTTTTAAGAGATGCGTTGAAGTTATGCCTGTGCCACTTGAGCCCATGCTTGCTACTCCAACTGTTGTTGTATCGACTATTGCGCTCGCTGAACCGAATCCCTTTACTTTCATCTGGTACTTCGGTGTTCCATCTGCCATCTTAGGTCCGTCAACCACAACTCCCTGCGCTAAGCCTGTCTGGAAAGTTCCTGTCCACTGTGGC
>CAYVZL010000008.1:0-22174 GCA_964456465.1 Microcaldota archaeon | reverse complement strand
TGTGATCAGATGAAGCACTTTGACGAAATCCTGAACCAGATTATAACAGGGAAAATCAAGGACAAGATTAGCCTGCAGAAGCTCAAGAAGAAGATGGCGATCAAGTTCCATCTCAAAGAGTTGCCGTCAGACTCCGACCTGCTGGAGAAGGCGGGCGGCTATCGTAAGCGAGTCCTGCATATCCTGAAAAAGAAACCCTCCCGGACTGTTTCCGGGGTCGCGGTGGTGGCTGTCATGACCAAGCCGTCCAAGTGCCCCCACGGCATGTGCATCTATTGCCCTGGCGGGGTCGAGATAAACACGCCCCAGAGTTACATCGGAAAAGAACCGGCCGCCATGCGGGGCATCCAGTACAAGTTTGACCCTTATACGCAGACCATCTCCAGGATAAAGCAGCTCGAGAATATAGGGCACTCATGCGACAAGACAGAGCTGGTCATCATGGGGGGGACTTTCACCGCGCAGCCCCTAGCCTATCAGCGGGATTTTGTCAAGGGATGTTTCGACGCGATGAACGGGAAAGTCTCTCGCGACCTGATTGACGCGCATAAGCTGAACGAAAGAGCCAAGTATCGCTGCATCGGCCTGACTATCGAGACAAGGCCGGATTGGTGCAAAGAAAGGCAGATAGACGCGATGCTGAATCTCGGCTGCACGAGGGTCGAGCTGGGCGTGCAGAACCCGGATGACGAGATTTACAAGCTGGTGAAGCGCGGGCACACGGTACAAGACGTGATAGACTCCACTAAGTTGCTGAAAGACTCATTCCTGAAGGTCAATTACCACATCATGCCCGGTATGCCTGGCTCTGACTTTGACAAGGACCTGAAGATGTTCAAGAAAATCTTCGAGTCGGACAACTTCAAGCCGGACATGCTCAAGATATACCCCTGTCTTCTGGTAAAGCCTGAATTCGGCCAGCCTGAGCTCCACAAGATGTATGATAAGAAAGAGTGGACGCCGTACACTGATGACCAGGCAGTAGAGCTGGTTGCTGAGATGAAGCAATACGTCCCAAAGTGGGTCAGGATAATGAGGATACAGAGGGACATCCCGACGCCCTACATACAGGACGGAGTCAGATCCACCAACCTTCGGCAGATAATCCAGGAAAAGATGAAACAGAAGAACGTGAAGTGCAACTGCATACGCTGCCGCGAGATAAAGAATGAGAGGCCGGCTGAGGCCAAGCTGCTGCGCGAGGATTATACCGCCTCCGGGGGCAAGGAGATTTTTCTATCGTTCGAGGATACGGTTAATGACAAAATCTTGGGCTTTCTGCGACTGAGGCAGCCGGGCAAATCGTTCAGACCGGAGATAGACGAGAGGACCATGGGCGTGAGAGAACTTCATGTCTATGGCCCGATGGTAGAGATAGACAAAAAGCCCAAAAAGGAGACGCAGCACCGGGGCTATGGCGAGAAGCTGATCAAAGAGGCTGAGAGAATAGCCAAGGAAGAGTTCAATGCAAAGAAGCTCGCGATAATCTCTGGTGTTGGAGTCCGAGAGTATTACTACAAGTTAGACTATAAGCGCGACGGCCCCTACGTCTCAAAACCACTATAAGTTTAAAATATATCTCCGCTTTATTATATTGGTGCCATGTATAGTAAAAAAATCCAAGACCTGTTAAAGAAGTCGAAGGTCGGGGAAGAGATAACCGTAGAGAAGAATGGTCGGGAGTATCGCGGCGTCCTGTTGCCTAGCACCGATTTTTCTGACCCCGAAGTGCTGATTCTGAAATTGAACAACGGCTATAATATAGGACTGAGATATGACAGGACCATGACTCTAAAGAAAGGAGGGAGAGAGCCAAAGACAGTTAGAGAGGAGGTCAGCATAGAGCTGGGCAAAGCGAAGCATCTCAAGAAGCTGGCGTTTGATACGAAAAAACCCAAGATTTCTCTGATTACCACCGGAGGGACGATAGGTTCTAGAGTTGACTATGAGACTGGAGGAGTTACCGCTTTGATGTCTCCCGACGAGCTGCTGAATCTAGCGCCAGAGCTTGCTGAATTCGTCTATATTAGAGATATTCTGAGACCGTTCACCGTGATGTCCGAGAACATGAACTATAAGCACTACCAAGAAATGGCCAAAGAGGCGGCGAAAGAACTCAAGAAGAACGAGGGAGTGGTGATAACCCATGGCACAGACACGCTCCACTACACTGCTGCAGCCCTGTCGTTCATGCTTACCAATCTGTCGAAGCCCGTAGTCCTGACAGGTTCGCAGAGGAGCAGCGATAGGGGCTCTTCCGACGCTGCCATCAACCTAATCTGTTCCGCTAATCTTGCCGGCTACTCAGACATAGCTGAAGTCGGCATCTGCATGCACGGTACCTCAAATGATGAATTCTGCCTTTTCAACCGCGGGACAAAGGTCAGAAAGATGCACACGAGCAGGAGAGACACCTTCAGGCCGATAAACGAGCTTCCGTTAGCTAAGGTCTGGCCCAACGGCAAGATAGAGGCGATAAACAAGGCCCATCGCGCGAGGTCGGAAGAAGAGACCCGAGCTGACGTTAAGTTCGAGCCCAAGGTAGCTCTCCTGAAGTCTTATCCGGGTTCCAATCCAGAGTTGATGGATTTCCTACTCGGCAAAAAGTACAAAGGGTTCGTGATAGAGGCGCATGGATTAGGACACGTGCCCATCGAGGAGAATTCGTGGCTGCCCTCAATAAAGCGGGCGATAGACGCGGGGGCATCTGTCTGTTTCGCCGCGCAGACCCTCTATGGAAGATTGGACCCGTTCGTCTACTCCCAGGCAAGGAAAGCGTACGAGTTAGGTGTAATCTACTGCGAGGACATGCTCCCGGAAACAGCCTATGTGAAGCTCGGCTGGATATTAGGGCATACGACCGACTATAACGAGGTTAAAGCCAGAATGCTCATGAACATTGCCGGCGAGATATCTGACAGGACAGTTCCCGAGGCTTTCTTATACTAACGTGGTACCGTGATAATAGGGCTTACAGGATTAGCGGGCTCTGGCAAGGATACAGTAGCCAGATATCTGCAAGAGAGGCATGGCTACAAGATGCTAGTCTTTAGTGACATCCTTGTTGAAGAGGCCAAGACAAGAGGGATGGAACCGACTAAAATGAACCTGTCTATCCTTGGCGACGAGCTGAGAGTGGCTATGGGCAATGCAGCGCTCGCTAAAAAGCTCTTGGAGAAGATAGACCCGGAAGAGAACTATGTGATAAGCGGGTTCCGAAGCCCTGAGGAGGTCTATGCGATACAGAACGAGGTGATCGATTTCTGCCTCATACTCGTCGACGCAGACAAAGCCACGAGGTTCAAGCGGAGAAGGCCGGAGGACCCGCAGACAGAGAATGAATTTTTCGAGCGTGACGAGCGCGACATAGAGAACAAAGGGACGGGCAAGGTCATAGAAATGGCCGACTTCACCATAGCTAATGACGGTTCTGTTGACGAGCTCTATAAGAAAGTGGATGAGCTGCTGGTTAAGATAGAGGGTGAGAGTGAATGAAAGGGTTGAAGACCGGGCTAGAATTCCACCAAAGGCTGGCGACGGAACATAAACTCTTCTGTAATTGTTCTGCGGAGCCGGCTGAGGAGAAGCCCGTAGCTAATTATGTAAGAAAACTGAGACCTGTCGTGGGAGAGCTAGGAGAGATAGACCCAGCTGCCCTTGAAGAATTCCTGAAGAAGAAGACCTTTGTCTATCAAGCGTTCAATGGCCATTCCTGTCTCGTGGAGCTGGACGAAGCGCCGCCCGGTCCTGTTAACCCACAGGCCCTGGATATTGCCCTGGAAATAGCATTACTCCTCAACTGTACGATAGTCGATGAGATACATGTCATGAGGAAGACGGTGATAGACGGCTCCAATACTTCTGGTTTCCAAAGAACCGTCCTGATTGGCAGGGATGGCTATGTAGACACGAAGCATGGCCGTGTCGATATCACGGGCGTCTATCTGGAGGAAGAAGCCGCCGGAATAGTCTCGGACAAACCAGAGGAGAAAGTCTATAGATTGGATAGGCTTAGCATACCGCTGGTCGAAATATCCACGGGCATACTGACGTTAGAGCCGCAGCAAGTCAAAGAGGTCGCGCTAGAGATAGGCAGGCTGTTGCGCATGACCGGCAAGGTCCAGCGCGGGATAGGTAGCATAAGGCAGGACATAAACGTTTCCATCCCTGGCGGTGCGAGGGTCGAGGTAAAGGGGGTGCAAGAGATTAGGCTGTTGGACAAGATCATAGAGCACGAGGTCAAGAGGCAGGAAAAACTGATAGCCGAGAGGAAGAAAGTCCAGGAAGAGACGAGAAAAGTCAATGAGGACGGGACTACAGATTACATGAGGGTATTGCCCGGCTCAAACAGGATGTACCCGGAGACAGACATACCTTCGATAGTCATAGAGAACGAAAGGCTGGCCAAAATAAGCGCGATGCTGCCGGAGAAGCCAGGGACAGTATTCAAGAGGCTGAAACAGAAGTACCATCTGAGCGAGCAATTGGCGGATAAGCTGGTAATATCGGAAAATAGGGAGCTGTTCCAAGAGATTTGCGACAGCATGAAAGTCGATCCAACGATAGTCGCTATAACGCTTGAAGAGACCCTGACCAACCTGAGGAGAAAGGGGGTCCAGGTCCCGAAGACGCACCTGATAGCTATATTCAAGGCGTTGGAAGAGAAGAGGCTATCGCGAGAGGCCATACCGACCGTGCTAGAGGAATGGGCGAAAGAGCCGCACGAGACCCTAGGGGCTGTCATAAGGAAAGCAAAGCTGGAAGCGGTGAGCGAGAAGGACATCGAGAAAGAAGTAAAGGAGTTGGCCAAACAAAACAAAGGCTTAGACAAACAGAGAGCGTTCAATCTCATCATGGGCAGGATAATGGAAAGACACCGCGGGAAGATTGGCGGTGACATAATAGCGAAGATAGTCAGGAAGGAGCTGGGATAGATGGCTGAGGATCTAATGGCTTACCTGCAGGATCATCCAGAATATTTCTACTTAATCAGGGACAAGCAATTGATAGCGATAATAAGATTCCTCAGCAAAGGCGGGAAGAGACTGCCGGACATCGCTGAGGAGTTCAAGCTCCAGCCAAAGAAGGCCAAGCTCATTATGGACGATTTGAAAAAGAAAAAAGCAGTCACAACGATGATGACGCAGGCGGGCGAGGTCTATATCCTCGACTTCAACGGCCAGAAGATGCTGGATTTATTAGAGAAGGCGAAAGAGACTTAACCGAATTCTTCAACAACTTCGCAGAACTTGCAGACATTGCCTCTCGTTATCTCCCCGCACCCCTTACATCGCTTAGGCCTCTCTTTCGGCACGTAATATTTTCTTAAAAACGGCAGCATCTTGTCGAAATTCCTGAGGATAGCGAATTTGGTGCCCGGATGCTTTTCCTCCATGGTGTTCAGCAGTTCTCTGACAATATTCCTGTAAGCATACCTAGTATAGGGGCACTCGACATCAGTATATTTTATGTCATGAAGCAGGGCGTATAGCACATCCTCCTTTTCCGAGCATTCCCTCAAAGGCTTGACTCTTGGAACGAAAAGCTCATCCTCTATAAGGCCGGTTATGGGACCTGCTCTCGCTAATCTCTCCAACTCGCCCCTAAACAGATTCATCAAAATCATCTGGGTCTCATCATCCAGGTTATGTCCTGTCGCCACCTTAGTGCATCCTAACTCTCTCGCCTTTCTGTTGAGCATCCCCCTTCTAAGAACACCGCAGTAGGAGCACATTAACCTCTTGTCCGGTATGCTGTCCAAGGTGAAACCGTATTCTTTCTTGAGCGAATAGACCTTCCACGGTATCTCGTACTCCTTGCAGAACCGCTCGATATGCGGGAGGCTCTTGTCGCGATAGCCCTTTATACCTTCGTCGATAGTAACGGCCACGATATTATAGTGGGACTTCTTGAGGAGGTGTAACAGAACCAGACTGTCCTTTCCGCCACTCACCCCCACGGCTATCTTGTCTTTCTTCCTGTCCAGCATCCTAGTGCTGGCTATCGTCCTTCTTACCCTTTTTTCAAATAGCTCGGAGAAATGCTTGGCGCACAGTCGCTCCCCTAAATACTTCAGCTCAACAACCGCTTTACTGCTGTCCCTAGAGCACTTCATCTAACCGCCGGAAATCACGGGAAACAATTTGATTTTATCCCCATTCTTTAGAACCTCGTCTTCCAGAACTATCTCCCCGTTCCTTGACAGCACGAAGTTCTCAGAATTAAGCTTGAGCTCCTTCATGAGCTGTTTTACCGTCTTTCCTCTAAACGCGACAGTTTTCCTAAAATCGCGGGTCTCAACATGGATTTTCATTTCAGCACCACCGAATCCTTCCACACCAGGTTAAGGAAATCTTTGACGTGCACAGCCATCTCCGGGTTGTCTATCCAGGCGGCAGCTATCGGGAAGGAAGGCGCGACCAACACCTCCTTGTCATCCACCACGATATCTATCCCATGTATCTTCTCACGCACCCTGACCATACAAATCTTCTTGAATTTGCCTATGTCGCCTTTTTTCTCGACAGCCATCTTCACTTTGACCCCCCTGTCGCTGGCTTTCTCGAGCTCCTCATAGATTTTCTCGTCAAATATAGAAACGTCAGGCACATTTATCATGATCTCGCTTCTGGATTTTCTGACAATCTCTTGTATCTTGGCCAGTACGTTGCTGGGCCCCTTTATCCCCCATATCAGCGCCGGAACAATGCTGGTTTCTTTGCCTTTGAAATCCTTGAGCTTCCTGACAACGCTCTCTCTTGCCTTCTTGGTCCTCTCCGACAGCTCTTTCTCGGCGTCCTCCAGGGCCTTCTCCGGGCTGACCGCCTTGAAGAGGACAGGCCGCCCCCTCTGGACGTCTACAAAGCCCCGCTCATTCAGGCTCTCCAGGACAGAATAGAGGTTGGATCTGGGCACGTCGCATATCTGGGAGACTTCGGTCACAGAAGCAGTACCCAGCGATGAGAGCGCTATATAGGCTTTGGCTTCATAATCACTCAGGTTGAACGCTTTTAGGCCGTTTATCAACTCATAATCCATATATATCGCCTTTGTTGTCTTTAAAGCAACAATATTCTTATATATTTTCTAGAATAAATAGTTTTGGATGCCATGAAGCTTAGCGATACCACTTCTGTCTGTCCCGAATGCCTGAAGATAATTCCGGCAGAGATATACGAGAAGAAAAACATAGTCTGGATTAGGAAGGAATGCCCGGAGCACGGAGAGACCATAGAAAAATACTGGGAAGACTATGAAATGTACAAGAAGGCCAGCAAGTACGCAAGAGACGGGAAAGGAGTGCATAATCCGAACGTTAGATACGAAGGCAAGAACTGTCCTTTCGAGTGCGGCCTCTGCAAGCGCCACAAGAGCCACACTGCGCTCGCCAACGTCGTTTTGACCAATAGGTGCGATTTGAGCTGCTGGTATTGCTTTTTTTTCGCTAAACCCGGGGAGAAGATTTACGAGCCGACGCTGGAGCAGTTCAGGCAGATGTTCAAGACACTGCGCGATGAAAAGCCTGTTGCCACCAACGCCATACAGCTGACTGGTGGAGAACCTACTCTGAGAGACGACCTGTTGGACATAATCAGGATAGCCAAGGAGGAAGGCTTTAAACACATCCAGCTCAACACCAATGGAATCAGGCTAGCCAATGACCCGGAGCTTGCAAGAAAGGTCAGGGAGGCAGGAGTCAACACAGTATATATGTCCTTTGACGGAGTGACTGCCAAGAGCAACCCAAAGAATCATCATGAAGTTTATCGCGCTATAGATAACTGTCGAAAAGCGGGCATAGGGATAGTGCTTGTTCCTACCGTAATCAAGGGAGTAAACGATCATGAGCTGGGCAAGATCATACAGTTCGCAGCCGATAATATTGACGTGATTAGGGGAGTCAATTTCCAGCCAGTATCCCTCGTCGGAAGGATGCCGCAGAAGGAAAGAGAGAAGATGAGGATTACCATACCGGCTGCGATAAAGAAGATAGAGAAACAGACCAAAGGAGCGATAGTGAGACAGGATTTCTTCCCAGTCCCCTGCATCGGCTCTATAACTGAGTTTGTCGAGGCTATGACTGAACGGCCTAAATACGATTTGTCCACCCATTTCGCTTGCGGCATGGCTACCTATACGTTCAAGGACGGCGACCAGCTAGTGCCCATCACCAGGTTCGTTAATGTTGATGGCTTGTTTAGCTATCTCTCCAAAAAGGCGCAAGAGCTCAAGAAAGGAAAGAGCAAACTTCTGGCCAGCGCGAGATTACTGCTGAAAATAAACGGCTTCATAGACAAGAAGAAACAGCCGAAAGGATTCAGCCTGGGAAAGATACTTCTAAACGCGCTGCTGAAGCATGACTATAGAGCGTTGGGCGAGTTCCACTACAAGGCGCTCTTCATCGGCTTCATGCACTTCCAGGACCCGTTCAACTATGACATACAGAGAGTGGAGCGCTGCGCTGTCCACTATGCTATGCCAGATGGAAGGATAATCCCGTTCTGCGCCTTCAACGTCTTCCCCGAATTCTATCGCGACCAGGTCCAAGACAGGTACGGCGTGCTTCCTTCCGAATGGGAACGAAAGACTGGAAAGAGGCTGAAGGACGACCTGTACAAGCGCGTGACAAAATAGCTATTTATATCTGAAATAGCCTAAAGGATAGCATGAAGATTCTAACGATACACTCGGATTTTATTGAGTTCGAGCCGGTCAGCAAGGCGATAAAGACCGCAGAGGAAGTCAAAAAAGAGAGAAAGAGGATTGAAAACTGCCTTGTGATATTTTCTTCAGTCGAGAAAGCTGATGAGAAAGACTGGCAGAAGACCGCCGAGCGAGCTGTAGCGGAGATAGAAGACATCGCCGGCCAGATAAAGGAAAGAAGGATTGTCGTCTATCCATTCGTCCATTTGTCTAGCACACCTTCTTCTCCAGATGTAGCACTCAAGGTGGTCAAAGAGGTCGAGAAACTGCTGAAGGAAAAGAAGTACGAAACCTATCGCGCTCCTTTTGGATGGTACAAGGCTTTCGATATCAAATGCAAGGGTCATCCGCTCGCCGAACTATCGCGAGAGATAAAGTTCATGGAGGGGAAGAAAGAGGAGAGGGCCAAAGCGGCGGGCAAGAAGGAGTTCAAGATTCTGACTTTGGATGGGAAGCTGGTCGAACCCGAAGACTATGATTACAAGCCAGGCGAGAAAAACTTCAAGATAATGGTCGAGAAAGAGGCGTTAGGCAAAGAGTCGAAGGGAGCCGCGAGAGAGCCGAGATACATCGATTTCGCGAAGAAGTTCCAGATGGACTGGGAACCGATGTCAGACTCAGGCCATATGAGATACGGACCAGAGGGTACGCTGATTCTAGACTTGGCTGGCGATTATTCTCTCAAAGTCGTTCAGTCGCTCGGTATTCCCATTTACCATGTGAAAGGAACGAACATGTTTAACCTCAAAGAAAAGGCGATTGGAGAGCACGCTGAACTCTTCAATGATCGGTTATATCGGGTCGAGGTGGAGGGCAGCCAGTATGTGATGAGGTACGCTGCCTGTTTCCAGCAGTTTGCCATGATAAAGGACTGGGTCATCAGCCACAAGAACCTGCCCTTTGGCGCATTCGAGGTCGCCGACAGTTATAGGCTGGAGCAGAGCGGAGAGGTAGTATTGATGTTCAGAGTCAGGAAGTTTTTGATGCCGGACTGCCACGTCTTCTGCCGCGATATAGACGAAACAAAGAAGTGGTTCACAGAGATACATGAAAAAATCTATGAGGAGATTTACAAGCTTGACCAGGACTATGAGATGCTGATTAACCTGACCTCAAAGGAGTTTTTAGAGGAGAACAAACCGTTTTTCATGGATTTGATTAAGGGCAAGAAAAAACCCGCCCTGCTCTGTTTTTATCCGCCAGGCAAAAACTACTATTGGAAAGTGAATATCGAGTATAATATAATAGACGCTTTGGACAGGGTCAGGGAGATAGGGACGGTTCAGATAGATGTAGGAAACGCTGAGAGATTTGGGATATCTTATACTGATGAGAAGGGCCAGAAGAACCATCCGATAATATTGCACACAGCAGTGATAGGGGGCCTTGAGAGGTACATATACACTATTCTCGACAGGGCGGTAAAGAACGAACTTGCAAAGAAAGCGCCGCTACTGCCGTTGTGGCTTTCTCCGACGCAGGTCAGACTAATCCCAATTTCAAAAGACCAGCTAGACTACTGCAAGAAGCTCGCCGACAAGTTCGAGGGAATCAGGGTGGATGTCGACGACTTTGATGACACCCTGGGCAAAAAGATAAGGAATGCCGAGCAGGACTGGGTTCCCTATATCGCGGTCATTGGCGATAAAGAGGTAAAATCAGGAAAATTGTCTATCCGAGTGAGAGAAACCGGCCAGCAGAAGGCAATGGAACCGGAGGGCTTGCTCAAGGAAATCAAGAGCAAAACCAAGGACTATCCGTACAGAGAGCTGGCGCTGCCCCCGCTCCTTTCAAAGAGACCAATCTTTTAGAATAAGGTATAAAAACTTCCTCTGTTTCTATTGAACCATGGCTTATCTAGACGACCTCATGAAAGAGGCGGAGAGCGGAGCAAAGAAGAAAAAGAAGGAAGAGAAGAAACCCACGAAGGAAGAGAAGAAACCGCTCCCAGAGGATGTCACGCTGCCCGAGATCATGGAGATAGATTTGCCGGGACAGAAAGTTCTCATTGCCCAGTACGGCGATGTCAGGATATATAGAGTGGAGGGAGAGCCTTTACCTTTCTATACAGTGCCTGTGATTAAACCGTCAGGGCCGGAAAAAGTAATACTCAACACCATAAAAGAGGCGGCGACTAGGCTAATCACTGTTTCTCCGGAAGAGATTCGCGATCCTATCCGTAGAAGGGAGTTCTACCACAAGAAAGTCAGGGAGATTATAATCAACAGTCCCGAGTTAGGTGTGCCATCAACCAAGATTGATTTCTATTCAGATATGGTCGTAAGAGAGATGATAGGCTATGGGATCCTTGATAGTCTGGTAAAAGACGAAGAGCTCGAGGAGATAATGGTCGTAGGGCCGCAGAGACCGGTCTTTCTCTGGCACATAAAGTATGGCATGGTCAAGACGAATATCATGTTCGGTAATGATGAGGAGATTCTGAACATCGCCTCGAGGATAGCTAGGGAGGTCGGCAGGAGGATAGATACACAGCAGCCGATACTCGACGCCAGACTGCCTGACGGTTCGAGAGTCAACGCCACTGTCCCGCCCATCTCATTGAATGGAGTGACAATGACCATCAGAAAGTTCAGGAAAGACCCATTCACCATCATAGACTTGGTCAACTTTGGGACCATCAACACGGAGCTGGCCGCTTTCATGTGGATGGCAGCCGATGGTCTAAACGCCAAACCAGCAAACATCCTAATCTCTGGTGGCACTTCCTCCGGTAAGACCACCACGTTAAATGCTATCGTCTCTTTCATCAACCCAAGAGAGAGAGTCTTGACTATCGAGGATACTGCTGAGGTCCACTTGCCTATCGAGCATTGGGTCAGGTTCGAGACAAGGCCGCCCAGCATTGAAGGCACAGGTGAAGTGACCTTGGACATACTCGTAAAGAATAGTCTAAGGATGAGGCCGGACAGGATCATTGTCGGAGAGGTCAGGCATGCAGAGGCCTTCACCATGTTCACCGCGATGAACACGGGCCAAGATGGTTGCATGGGGACAGTGCATGCCAACTCCGCGCATGAGACGATAATCAGGCTAATCAATCCGCCGATGAACGTTCCTATCGTCATGCTTGATGCTCTTGACCTTGTAATCGTCGAGCAGAAGATACTGGACCGAAGGAAAGGCATGGTCAGAAGGATTACCGAGGTGTCTGAGCTCGAGTCTTTCTCAGGCAACATGCCGCAGATGAGGACCCTGTTTGAATGGGATCCGCCTACAGACACCATCAAGAGAAATAATGTTCCATCCAAGTATGTCCAAAAGCTCCAGAAGTATACGGGCATGTCTAAGAAGGATATAGACTTGGAGCTGGAGAAAAGGAAGGAGTTCATAGAGGATCTTTGCACTCGAGGAATCAGGAAGTTCGAGGACGTCGTGGAAGAGGTCAAGAAGTTCCAAGGGAGTTCTAAATGAGCGAAGCGGACAGGCTGAAAAAACTTCTAAAAAAGGAGAAGGAAGCGCCCAAGCCCAAAGAAGAGAAGAAAGAGGTTAGACTTCCTGAGATGGAGGAAGAGGTTGATGTTGATGCCATCTCCAAGATTGTCGACAGGATGAAGGACAAGTACATCAAGGAAGGCATCCTGAAAAGAGAGGAGGCCATAACCCCGGAAAAGGCTGAAAAGCTAAGGCGGATGATAGAATACGGGCCGCAGGCGGTCAAGATTTCTGGCGGTTCTCCCAGAGAGCTAGTTTTGTTCGAGAGTCCCATCATCAGATTCTTCGGGAAATTCTACATGAAGCTGCAGTCTCCCATCCACAGCGTCTCCAATATGCTCTACAAATCATTCGGCAGGAAGATAGAGGCGGACCTGCAGTCGGCTGAGATGAGGTATTCCGTCGAGCAATATCTGACATTGGTCTTGTCCGCCACTATTCTGATCTGGCTCATCCTGCTGGCATTTCTATTCGTGCTCATACTGGCGGCAAACTTCGACCTCTTGATTTCCATCCTGCTGATGATAATAGCTCCAATCGTATGTTTCGCGATAGCAATGATTATGCCAAGCAGCAGGGCTAAGACTTTGGCTAGCTCGATAGACAAGGAATTGCCCTTTGCGCTTAGGCATATGTCGATAGAGATTAGGGCAGGGGTAGGAATCTTCAAGACCATGGAGTCGATAGCATCATCGGACTATGGCGCCCTCTCTGACGGTTTCAGAACAGTGCTTTTCAACATAGAGAAAGGCGTTCCGACAGAGGACGCTCTGGACCTGTGGGGTGAGAGGACTAGGTCTGAAGGGCTCAGAAGAATGGTCTCCCATCTGGTCCGGGCGATGAAGACAGGCGGTAATCTCTCCGACATAATGATCACGATAGCAGAGGACGTGTCTTTCGAGAGGAGGATGAAGATAGCCGACTTTGCGGAGAAGCTGAACCTAATGAGCCTCTTCCTCATGATGGTCGCGATAATCCTGCCTGTCCTGCTAACGATACTTACCGTTATAGGCTCCACCCCATCCATAAAGCAGTACATGTCGGCGTTCAGCCTGTTCAATTTGGATTTCCTCATGTTGATGTACTTCGTGCTATGCCCAGCGCTCCTGCTCATGTTTATTTACTTCATAAAAGCATCAGATCCGGACTGATACCATGCCAAGCAATTTAGGCCAGCGGTTCAATGAACTTTTGGAGAGACTGGGTTATGGACTAAAGGATATATCAAACAGAACCATCCTCAAGATCAGGCCGATAGCCGTCTTCTGGAGAAAATATGTTGATATGGTCGAATTCTCCGAGATCAAGATCAATCCGGCAGTAATACTAGTGACTACCCTAATCGGCATCTTTATAGTCGTACTGCTGGGCTCTGTCATTGACCTCACACTCTCATTTTTGATGGCGGTTTTGGTAGCTGACCTGGGTTTCGGTCTTCCATTCTTCCTCGCGGACAGGAAGATTGATGAGATAGAAGCCAGGCTGCCTGACGTCCTCCACCACATAGGCACTACCCTCAAGACAGGAGGCACCATTGAGATAGCCCTGCGAGAAACCTCAAAGATAAGCTATGGCCCCATAACCAAAGGACTAAAGACTATGCTGAGGGAGATGAACGAGGGAAAGACCTTCGAGGACTCGTTCAGGGATTTTGCGGTCGAGTCGAGGTCAGGGATGCTAAGGAAGGTCGCTGTGATTGTCATAGCTGCGAAAAAATCAGGAGGCGCGTTGCTAGACACGCTGACTGCCATGGCCGAGGATATAAGGGCGGTATACAGGTTAAAGAGAGAGAGGAAGACCAAGACCCTGATGCAGTTCCTCTTCATACTTGTCGCTGGCCTGGGTGTCGCACCATTCGTCTTTGGAATCGTCAAGTCAGTGCTCGAGATACTGTCCAAAATCGGGGGCGAGGCCGGCATGGCGGAAGCTACTGTCCTGATAGGCCAGTTTAATTTCCTTTTCAAAGCCTATCTAATAATCGCGGCTGCTCTCATCGTCCTGGCCTCAACCCAGGTGAGAGAGGGGAGACTGTCCAAGAGCATACTCTATATACCCATAGGATTGATAATCACGTATGTGATTTATGTCTTTGTATCATCCTCTTTCATATCAATACTCGGGGGCTAAAGCGAAACCTTTTTATACCCCCATTTTCTAATTAGAAATATAACATATGGAGGTATATTAATGAGAAAAGCACAAGGAGCGTTAGAGTACTTAATCATAATAGCGGCAGTGCTAGCCATAGCGGCTATCGTAGTCCTCTTCCTCACGGGTGCCTTCAGGGGCGCTACTGGTGGTGGAGACATAGCGAAATGCAGATTAGCTGCGTCAACCTGTGCAAGCAACATCGCAAGCGGTGTCTATCTGAACAACGCTAGCTGCGTAACACCCTGCATCGGCGCGTGCGCAGACGCATCAGGTAAAGACGTGATAGCATCTCTTATTACAGTAGATAGTACAACTTGCGCAACAACCGGTGGAACAGCAACAGGATGCGTCGCCTGCGTTGGTGGAAGAACAGCAGCCATTACAAAATAGCTGGAACCCACCTATTTAGCTTTTTCTAGTTTTTTCTCTAATTTTTAGTTTGAGCCTTCGCAGTTTTTTCTAGTTCTTACCAAAAACAAAACTTTTTATACCCCCATTCCATATAGAATTAAGAGGTCAAAATGAGAAAAGCACAAGGAGCGTTAGAGTACTTAATCATAATAGCGGCAGTGCTAGCCATAGCGGCTATCGTAGTCCTCTTCCTCACGGGTGCCTTCAGGGGCGCTACTGGTGGTGGAGACATAGCGAAATGCAGATTAGCTGCGTCAACCTGTGCAAGCAACATCGCAAGCGGTGTCTATCTGAACAACGCTAGCTGCGTAACACCCTGCATCGGCGCGTGCGCAGACGCATCAGGTAAAGACGTGATAGCATCTCTTATTACAGTAGATAGTACAACTTGCGCAACAACCGGTGGAACAGCAACAGGATGCGTCGCCTGCGTTGGTGGAAGAGTAACGGCCATCAGAAAATAATAACCCTATTAATTTTTATCTTGCCATAGCGGCTATGGTCATTCTCTTCTTATCCGGGGCATCAGTAAGCCCATTAAGTTTTTATATCAGCTATTTCTAAGTAAGTTTAGAGGCATATGGTAAAAAGGCAGGTTAGGCAAGTAAGGCAAGGAAAAATATCTGGGAAAAAGCAAGAGAAAACAGTGAGATATATAGCCGCAGCAGTGGCGGCGTTAGTACTTGTAGCACTAGTTTTTGTATTTGTCGCGCTTTCGCCGCAGGGAAACCCAGCCTCCTTTGCTAAATGTAAGCTGACCGCATTAAGCTGTGCGCAAAACATCTTAACTGGCGTTTACTCTGGCAAAGCGGCTTGCGCACCTTCTTGCAGAACCGCGTGCGCGGATTTATCGGGCAAAGATTTGATGGACGCAACGGTTTCAGTCACTACATCAACCTGCACAAACGATGGTACTGGGCCCGCGGTGGCCTGCTCCAGCTGCGTAAATGGACGAGCAGACCTGATTTCAGAATGACGCTCCAGCCACATTTTTCTATAGTTTTAAATAATCATCAATCCTAATTCTCACTATGATTTACGCCATTGTAGCAGTAATATTTTTTTTGATAGCCAGTTACACCGATCTAAAGAAGAGAGAGGTTCCAGAGGTTCTCACCATAGGGTTGATAGGCATGGGGTTGTTTCTCCATCTTTTAGAATCGTTGGTAAAGTCGGACGCAAGCTTCATCATCTCATCAGTCTATATGGCTGTTCTGGCGTTTGTCTTCTCCTATTCCCTCTACAAGATAGGGGCATGGGCAGGAGGGGATGTAAAGCTGTTCACGGGCCTTGGCGCTATCCTTCCTTACCACGGTCATCTCGACTATTTTCCCTTTCTGGTATTTGCCTCGACTTTCATAGCTGCCTTGCCGTTCATAGCAATCTACATCAGCTATTTCTTCATCAGGATTAGGAAACTCAGAGAGATGATAAAACCCGTCCTCTCTAGGGAATTCAAAAGAGCCATTTTCTCAGCAGCCTACGTTGTCGCTTCCTACGAGATGGTAGCGCTCTTGGGCCTCCACTGGGCATTCACCATCCCCCTGATTTATATCCTTTACAAAATAAAGCGGTTCTCGCTTCCGTTCATAGTCATACCCCTGATTTTCTTCTATCTGTCGGATGCGATGGCCTTTCTAACCTATTTCGCATCGATAGCCGCACTGTCATTCCTCTTGTTTTTCGGAATCAACTCATTCAAGATCGCCAGGGAGAACATCCTGCGAACAACGGTTAAAACAAAGGACCTTGAGGAGGGCATGATTCCAGCAGAAAACATCTATATCGGCAAGGTCAAGGTGGCTGATTCTAGAATGGCCAATGGTCTGACTGCCGATGAGATAAGGAAACTCAAGAAAGCGAGAAAAGAGATACGCGTAAGGCTGAGCATCCCCTTTGTCCCAGTCATAACGCTTGGCATGATTCTTCTCATGCTGTTAGAAAAAGTTATTAAATAAGTATGTCTTATATAGCATGGTGATTGAGTGGATAACAAAGCCCAGGTATCGGTAGAGTACCTCACAATGCTCGCCATAGGCCTATTGCTAGCGGGAGTTGTGCTAGTTCTTATCGTGAATATATTCTCGATAAAGGACGGAGTGGTGCAGGCAATCCACGCGATTAGGGACAGGATAATCCAGGTGTAGATATGGACAACAGGGCGCAGGTTTCATTCGAATATCTAGCTATAATAGCGATACTTGTCCTAATGTCCTCTGTAATTCTAGTCCTCACCTCTGTAATGTTCTCTAACAAAGAAGGCGTCAAAAGCGCGATATTAGAATACACAAGAAAGGTACCAGAAATGTTGGGATAGCATGAGAAAAGCACAGTTGATGATAGAATATCTGATAGTCCTCGTAATAATGCTGATTCTCTTTAACTCCATATCTATGGATTTGATAAACACCGCTCAAGAAGACTCTGGAATATTACAGACGGCAGAAATGGTGAGTTCAGCAAAAATGATTCTATCAGACGCGTACAAGATAATCAGCCTGCAGGGAAGCGGCGCTAAGAAGACAGTGACTCTAAGAGCCCCCCCAGACTGCGATTATATCCAACAATCCCTAAGCGCAATAAGCATGGACTGCGTTCCGGGCTCCACATCAGCCAATGCTGGCTATGACGGCGCCATAATAACTCCGGGCAGCGTAGCAACGGGTATATCGTTCACTATAACCGATGGAACTATTGGAAGTGGTAAACTTGGAACAGTTACAATCTCAAAGGCGTAATGCGCAGGCGTCATTTGAGTTTGTAATAGTGCTCTCAATAACGCTCCTGTTAGTCACAGCCTTTACCATAAGCATAGCAGATGAATGCACGGATACCTTCGTGCTATCTGCGGTAAAAAACACGATTGAAAGCGAAGCGTCCAAATTGGCATTGCAGACGCCGGGCTGTGAGAATACGGCCATGAGGGAGATGGCATTTTCGAAGGATACTCACACTATAACATTTGCTATGAACGACTGTCAGATTGATGTTTCAAAGGTAGCCGGTATCGTCGAGACCACGCTCTGTGGTGTGAAGGAGCAGTCAGGTACGGATACCTTCATCTGCAGCGGAACGAAGTACAAATTAATCGGGGTTTAGATGTTAAAAAAATATTTCGTCAAGAGATTTGGAAGCGAAAAGAGTTACCTATTTGTGAAGATGCAGTTCGCAGTAATACTCTCCGTTGTTTTCTCTTTGCTGTATGCGGTCTTCAAAGATTATCTCTACCTGCAGATAATACCCGCCCTGCTGTTGTTTCTATGCTTTACAGAGCTCCGCAAGAGCTATCGGAAAGATTTTTGGTTATACTTCTTCATCTTTTCTATACTGTTTGTAGTAATAGTACTCACTCCTTTGCTTTTCCGCAACATTTCATTAGTTTCCAACCCACTCGGATCACTAAAGTATCTCGTCTACGCGGCCTTTGCTCTCCCAATCCTATTAATTTTCTCAAGGACCATCTCTGCAAAGAAGGCTATACCAGGAAGAGTTCTTTTGGCGGACAAGAACCTGGCTGTTGTAGAAGTGGACTTTGACCTGCTAGGAGGCATTAGGGCAGGTAAATACGTGGTGGAAAACAATGGGGCAAAGAAAGGGGATTCTGTAAAGATTTTGATTAAACGGGGCTTCTTCAAGGGGCCATATTTACACAGGATAGCGGGCAAGAGAGCATGAAAAAAGGAATAAGTTCACTCGATGCATTCCTCGCAATCACGATAATGCTAGTCATATCGCTGTGGCTACAGAACTTCTTCAACCTAAACCTCCAAAGCTCTACTGATTTTGGCATCCAAGCCGGGTTAAACATGAAAGCCGTTAGGGCAGGGAGCATCATGAACTCTTTCTTCGCAATCGATCCTTCTCCCTACGATTACCTAATTCTTAATGATACGATTAAGGTTTTTGGAGGCGACTTGGATGTTTCGCTCTACAAGAACGGCGCGAGTATAGAAGCAAGTACTGTTTATAATGGCATTACATATACCTCAAACTATTCGGTGGCGTCTCAAATAAAATATAATCCAGTTTCCCAAAAGGTGACCAGATGAAAGGCCAGCTCTTCATAGCGGATGTGTTGGCATCACTTCTTATAGTGACCGTCATCGTCGCTTATACCACTTGGGAGTTCGAACAGGTTTACACTAGAGCGGCAGACGTGGAATATGAGAAGCTAAACTCCCTCGCTAACGACATCGCCCAAATGGCAGTTAAGAATATCCTGGCAAACAGGAGCAGAGGAGTTATTAACGCAAACTGGATTGAATCAGCGAGATGGAGTCTTTTAAGCGGCAATATGAGCGAAATGATTCTTCCACCATATGGTTATGAAGCGAGCGTTACGGGGTCAACCTTGCTACCGATATCTGGCTCTGGCGGATGTCCCTCAACAAAGGCGAATATAGCGGTCGCCAGAAGGCTAGTCTATTTCAGAGGGGCCACCGGAGAATTCCCAACTCTTTTCATAAAGGTGTGTACATGAAAAAAGGCGTAGTATTCACGATGGACGCGGTATTTGCACTTTACCTGTCCTTCTTAATCATGAGCACGTTGATAATTGTTTTGG
Source organism: Microcaldota archaeon (assembly GCA_964456465.1). Lineage (GTDB taxonomy): Archaea > B1Sed10-29 > B1Sed10-29 > B1Sed10-29 > CAYVZL01 > CAYVZL01. Next base: position 2,892 of record CAYVZL010000008.1, on the reverse strand, counting down.
AAGCAAATACTAATTATTCTGATGATTCTCTTGCGCTAACCAGATTGGCAAAGGATGTCTACTTAGTGAAAAACTATAATTCTTCCCTGACCCTGCCATCGTTCATAAAGACAGGCAGCGAATGTGATTCCGCCAAAGAGGTGGGTTCTATGCAGAATTTTGTTTACAGTGATGTCCAATACGATGAGGCATGGACCACTAGAACAAGTGTTTATACAACTTACCAAAAGGTGTGTTATGGCTAAAACGGCTTTCTTGTATACCGGAGTAACATTTTTGGTGATGATGACCGTTCTGATAGCCGCGAATTATTTCCTACTCTCAGAACACATCAGATATGAGTTAAAATCGGCCAGTTTAGAGATGGATATAGTCAACAATCTGGTCAGCGATGTAAGGCACGTTACTATCCTGGACCCAAACAATGCGTTAGTCGATGCGATGTCCGATGTATCGTTCCGCGCGATAATCCTCGCCTCCGGCATTCCAAGCACTCTTAAAAATTTGCTTGACCAAAACACCACCGTTTCACAAACCTCTAATACCAACATTACTAAGTGGTTTTTGAACTACACCAACATGACCTTTTTAGATATCGAAAGGTATTCCCCTCTAGCTATTAATTTCAGTTATCCAACCGTTAATTTTATAGACCAGACCACCTGGCCTAAGGACGGCCCAACCGACATGAAAATAATAGTCGACTACCTGATTAGTATTTCCTATAATCTCACCGCAAACTCGACTTTTGAGACAAGGCTGACCCAAACGTTAGTTACAAACCACAGTCTCACAGTAAGCATGTTGAATGACCCCCTCGGAGTTTATTGCATAACTGTAAAAAATGCTGATACTGGTTTAACTTCATTTTACAAAGAAGTTTATTGTAACCCCACATGCAATCCGCGTCCCATAACTAATTGTCCTTGATTAACCTAATTTAACCGGCGATGTTTTAAAAAATCATTTAAACGTCTTTTCTCCGAAGTTAGCTATGGAACTCGCTACTCTGAGAAAAATATCATTTTTATTGGCGATTTTTGGCCTCCTTTTGATATACGGTTTCTCCCCGAGTCAGTCGCAGGTTAAGAAGTCCATTTCAGAGATACGTAGAGATTGCTCAGGACCCGTCGCCATAGAAGGAACGGCTGGCAATATATCCTATTCGTCAAACGGCAATGTCATAGTCGAATTGTTACAGAACAGGTCAAAAATACTGCTCCTCCTGAAAGATAGTTTCATAGAAGAAGGTTCCAACCTCTCAGTATTTGGAAAAGCGAGCAAATTCTCCAACCAGTGCTGGATATTCGCCGAGCGAGTTGAATCTAGATGATCGACCTCGCTTTCTGTCTCATGGGAGTGGGCCTTGGGCTGCTCCTAGGACTTGTACCTGGCATGCACATCAACAATTTTCTTCCGTTCTTCGCCTTCTTATCCTTCACCAATAACCAATTATTCTTCTTCGTGATAGCTGCTTCGATGGCTTATGTTTTTTCAAGTTTTTTTCCTGCCATCCTCCTGGGCGTTCCGAATGAAGACACGGCCCTAAATGTCCTGCCTGGTCACAGACTGGTATTAGAGGGAAACGCCTATTCCGCCCTCCTCATATCTCTAGTAGGAGGTTTGCTGGTAGTCCTGTTTTCAATTCCTTTCCTGATTTTCTTTCTGAATACTCTTCCAGCGATTTACCCAACCATCCACAAAATAGTTCCTTACCTTCTTATCCTAATCCTCATCTTTATGTTTCTGGCGGACAAAAAACAGTCGATAATAGTGCTAGTTCTATCCTCAATCCTCGGTTTTCTGACTTTCAACTTCAACCTGCTATTACCATTGCTCAGCGGCTTCTTCGGCCTGAGCACCCTTCTGATATCCTTCCTAAACCGGGGCTCAATCTCGCCACAGATTATGCGCTTCAACTCAAAAATGTCTCTCTCGAACCTTTCAGTTATATCGTTCATATCCTGCTTCCTTAGCTCAATCTTCGGCTTCATCCCGGCGATATCCTCTTCCATCGTAGGCGCTATCGGCAGCTACATAAGGAAGTTCGATTCGGAGGAGTTCCTTGTCCTGTTGAGCGGGACTAATGTTATCTATATGGTCTACTCCTTCTTCGCCCTCTTTCTTATCAATAAAACCAGAAGCGGGAGCGCCGTCTTTTTATCCCAGATATTCGAGAAAGAGAGCATATTTTTCATCCTGGGCATAATCCTCCTATCGAGCGCCTTAGCGTTTCTAATCTGCCTCCTTTTATCCAAACCGCTAGTCAAGCTCTATAAACGGCTAGACTACCACAAGCTCTCGCTACTGTCGATAGTCTTCATCATAGCCATAAACTTCGCGTTGGCCGGCCCCTTCGGCCTGTTCGTTCTGTTAGCCTCTACCTCGATAGGGTTGTTGTCTAATAGTCTCGGGGTGAAAAGAATAAATTGCATGGCTGCTCTAATAGTCCCGACGATAGTAGTGCTGATATAGATGCAAATCAAAAAAGAGCTGATTGAAGCCATCTTAGACCTTTGTAGAGGGGCCCACCCGCGAGAGGTCGGAGGATTGCTGCTGGGGAAAAAGATAGTCGATGATTATGTGATAGTGCCTGGCAAGTTCTATAACTTCTCAATCTATATTCGGATGGACCAGATCCCCATATATCCAGACCTCTATGGGACCTTCCACTCCCACCCGACGCCCAACAGCCAGCCGTCGAACGCTGACCTAGATTTCTTCGGGAAATTGGGCAAAGAGCACATCATTTTCGCATATCCCTATACTTTAAATAGTTTTCAGGCTTATGATACGATGGGAAAGAAAGCCCAAGTGAAGATAATATGAAAGTGCTGTTCTTGCTTCTGGATGGACTTGGAGACGTCCGCTACAAAGAGCTGGGAGACAAGA
>CAYVZL010000007.1:20970-23049 GCA_964456465.1 Microcaldota archaeon | reverse complement strand
CAGTGGATAAAAGTATCAGGAAAACGACCAATTTCCGCATCATTATACCACGATATTAGTTATGCATGCTATATATTTATATTTACCCCTCACGAGTAAATACAACATGGACTCGCAGAAGCTATTGGATGTCGCCTTCCGCCAGGCTAGCAAAGAGGCAGGCATAACGAAGGAGAAGAGGAGCGTCGAGAAAGAGAGGCGGCATATAGAAGCAGACCTCAGCAGAGTAAAGGTCTCTCATTCTATAGTCTCAGGCCATCTGAAGGATTATCTGAAGAAAGCAGACGTGCATCCGAACGATTTTGAGAAAGAATTACTGAGCACTTTCATTGACTTCGCCAGGCTTGAGGCAGACAAGAAGAGAATCGAGAACAGTCTGAAGATAATCGAGCGCCTGAAGAGAGAGTTCGAGGTCAAGATAAAATACGCTGACAACAAGACCGAGTCGCACAAGTACCAGAGCGCATTCTATGGCCGAGTCAGTTCTATAGTCAAGAGAATAAAGTTTGATGAGATAGAAAAGCTTGAAAAAGAGATGAAGAGGGTTCCGAGAATAAGGAAAATCAAGACAGTCATAATCTCCGGGTATCCAAATGTCGGCAAGTCGATACTGCTCAAGAATCTGACCGGGCACAAGGTCGAGGTGGCTTCCTATCCATTCACGACGAAAGGCCTGTTGATAGGCTTTCTTAAGAGCGACTATAACGAGATACAGATGATTGACACGCCAGGGATACTAGACAGGTCGATAGACAAAAGGAACCCGATAGAGAGAAGAGCTGCGCTTGCATTGAAGTACCTGTCAAAGAACATAATATTCGTCATAGACCCATCCGAGGCCTGCGGTTACTCTATCGAGGCGCAGAACAACCTGCTTAAGACCATAGAGAAGGAGTTCAAGCCGAAGATGCTCATAGTCGCTACTCATGCCGATTTGCCGCAGAAGGAGTTCAAAGCGGACCTTAACATAAACTCAAATGACAAAGAGGCTATAGAAAAACTCAAAAAAAAGATATTCGAGTTTTTTTAGATAAGAATAAATAGTAATATAATTCAAATAATAGTGCTCAATTTTTGATTGTGGGTGGGCTTATGGCAGTTTCACTTGATGAGAAACTGCGCCAGATTGGAGTCTTGATGGATGCGGTCATTGATGACACGGGCGTTCCAAGAAATATCAGACAAAACGTATCTGACGCAAAGAAGAGGATACTATCGAAAGAGGGGGAGCTGGACGTAGCGATAGCGAATGCTATATATATGCTTGACGAGATATCAAATGATATAAACATGCCGTTCCACGCCAGGACTGATGTCTGGAACGTCATATCCGAGCTGGAAAAGCTCAAAGAAGAGATAAAAAAGTGAATACATGGATGTAGAAAGCAAGGTATCGCTTGCCAAAAGAGCCCCTACTGAAGAAATAGTCACTGAGCACGAGCTAAAAGAACTCTTCGAGACAAAAGAGCACCCTAACCACTATATAGGCTACGAAATATCGGGCAAGCTGCACATCGGCAGTCTTATTCTGTCTGGCTACAAGATAAAAGACTTGGTAGAGGCCGGCTGCAACTGCACCGTATTCCTGGCCGACTGGCACTCGTGGATAAACAACAAGCTAGGCGGAGACTGGGACGCGCTCAAGACTGCCAGCGAATACTACCGCGAGGCTTTCCAGCTGGTTTCGCCGAAAGTAAAGATGGTTCTGGGTTCTGATTTGTATCATCATAATGACGAGTATTGGAAAAACGTCCTGTTAATAGGGAAGAATTCTACTGTCGCTAGAACGAGCAAATGCCTCCCTATAATGGGTAGAAAGGAAGGAGAATCTGGCGATACCTCTTTCCTGATTTATCCGCTGATGCAGGCTGCTGATATCAAGATAATGAACGTAGACATAGCGCACGCCGGTATGGACCAGCGTAAGGCGCACATGCTTGCGAGAGACGTTTTCCCGAAGCTTGGATGGAAGCCGCCGATAGCCCTTCACCATAGCCTGTTGGGCGGACTATCGAAGCCGGAAGGTGGGGAAGAGAACGCTAAGATGGGCAAGAGCAAGCCGGATACATGCATATTCAT
>CAYVZL010000007.1:0-20870 GCA_964456465.1 Microcaldota archaeon | reverse complement strand
TCCAAAATAAAGCGAACAGCTGGATTAGAGCCACTGAGTCGGTCTATATGCAGGCAAAAGATGTCATCGAAACCCTACGACAGAAAAACTATCTGATTTCTCCTGAAGCATTAAAGGCTATTCTTAGCTCTGAAAACCCGGAAGAGTTAGCGGCTTTGGCTCTAGAGAACGCCAAGGAAAAACTCACGATAGACCTCGGGGATTTGAGAGTCAGAGAAAAGGTAAAATTCGTGGGGGAGGACACCAAGGTAAGGGTCGAGAGGACTGATTTTAAGCCGTTAGCCAAAGACATAGAGACGATGATAAGGCTGCATAAGAATTCCAATACCCGGACTTCGGGCACTTTGGAGGACTTTGTCGATTATTTCAGGAGCAGATACGAACAGCTGGCCGATATTCTGAGGATGCGCGGCGGCAATGAGGTCACGAGCATAGCGAATGTCAAGACCAAGCAGATTGAGAAGGCAAGGATAATCGCGATGGTGAGTGAGAAGAGAAAGACCAAGAACGGCCACATCCTGCTCAACGTGGAAGACCTCACCGGCTCTATGGCCGCGTTGATTCCAGCGAGCAATAAGAACATGCTCTCTTTTGGCGGAACACTGGTTTTGGATGAGGTAATCGCTATTGACGGGAGGAGAAGCAAGGAGCTGTTCATAGTCGATAACATTTACCAGCCGGAGATGCCCTTGAAAGAGGTGAAGACGACCAAGGAAGATGTAGTCCTAGCGACTCTTTCTGACTTTCATATCGGCAGCAAGCTTTTCATGCAGAAGAATTTCGAGAATTTCATAGCCTGGATTAAAGGCGATTTTGGTGATGAGAAACTGGGAGAGCTGGCCTCGAAGGTCAAGTACATAACGATAGCCGGAGACCTGGTGGATGGGATTGGCGTCTATCCCGGCCAAGAGGAGGAGCTAAACCTTACTGACATCTACGAGCAATATCAGGCTTTTTCCGACTATATCCAGCAGATACCGGAGTATATCCATATCATAATCTCGCCAGGCAATCACGACGCGGTCAAGGCAGCAGACCCGCAGCCGCCGATACCCGAAGAGCTTCTGCCCGACCTGTATAAAATGGAGAATGTGACCATGGTCCCCAGCCCCGCGATGGTTGAGATTCACGGGCTAAAGACATTGATCTACCACGGAACCTCCCTCGACGACATCATAGCAGCGGTTCCCACGCTAAATTACGAGCAGATAGAGAAAGTCATGATAGAGACCCTGAAGAAGAGGCATCTGCACCCCATCTATGGCGAGAAACCAATAACGCCGGAAGCTAATGACAATCTGGTGATTAGAGAAATCCCTGACATATTCCACACGGGCCATATCCACAAGAACGCCTATGAGAGGTATCGCGGAGTGGTCTGCGTGAACTCAGGGGCCTGGCAGGAAGTCACTCCGTACCAGGTCAGGCTGGGGCACAAACCCACTCCATGTATCCTGCCGTTAATCAGCATGAACTCCGGGAAGATAAATGTGGTGAGATTCGACAAGGCGATTTGATGGAAATACCCGACTATCATGCGATGCTTGAGAAAGAGGCGAAGAGGATATACGAGATTGCCAAGAGTGCGAGAGCTAAAAACATGGACGTTTTCAGCGAAGTGGAGATTTCCCTCGCGAAAGATCTGGCTGCCAGGGTCGAGGGTCTAGTCGGACCGCCAGGGATTGCTGACATTATAAGGGAATATTCGAAAAACAATGCCAGGGACAAGGTCGCTCTGATTGTGATGAGCGATATAATAGCGGGCAAGATAGGGCAGTGCGACAGCAATGAAAAGAGGGCTGAGCAGGCAATAAGGACTAGCCTGACTATCCTGACAGAAGGAGTCACGGCCGCAGGCACTGAGGGAATATCCAAAGTTACTATTAACAGCAATTCGGACAACACCAGGTATCTGTCCGTTTTCTTCGCTGGCCCTATCAGATCGGCTGGTGGAACAGCAGCTGCCCAGGCCGTCCTGTTAACTGACTATGCCCAGCGGCTACTGGGGCTCCAGACCTACAAACCGACGGAGACGGAGATTGAGAGGTATGTCGAGGAGATAGAGATATACCATAACTCCGTGACTAACCTCCAGTACAAGCCGACAGAGGAAGAGATAAGGCACATAGTCAGGAACTGCCCGGTCTGTATCGATGGCGAACCTACGGAAGAGGTCGAGGTCGCAGTCTACAAGGGGCTTGAGCGGGTCCCTTCTGATAGGATTAGGAGCGGCGTCTGTCTGGTAATCGGAGAAGGCATAGCACAGAAGGCTGCGAAGATTTTGAAGTTCACGAGAAAGCAAAACCTTGGCTGGGAATGGCTCGAGGGGCTGATAAGGGTGGAGAAGGAGAGCGGAGATGAGGAGGAAAAGACAAAACCTCTTGACAAGTATCTTGGAGATATTGTCGGGGGCCGCCCTATATTCGCTTATCCATCGATGCATGGCGGTTTCAGGCTGAGATATGGAAGATGCAGAAATTCCGGGATAGCTGCGAAAGGCATCCATCCCGCCTCGATGGTAGTCCTGGACGAGTTCCCGGCAATAGGCACGCAGTTCAAGATTGAGCGGCCCGGAAAGGGAGCGGCAATGACCCCCTGCGACTCCATAGAGCCCCCGGTTGTAAGGCTCAAAAATGGGGACGTTGTCGTTGTCGAGTCAACCAGCAAGGCGGAGGAGCTCAGGGAGGAGATTGAGGAGATTCTGTTTCTGGGCGATATACTGATATCCTATGGCGATTTCTCTAAGTCCAACCATCCGCTGCTGCCCGCCGGCTTCTGCGAGGAGTGGTGGGATCTGCTGGCAAAACAGCACGGCATACACATGGACCCGAGAAAAGTCCCTATGGACGAGGCGATTGAATTGTCTGATAAACACAAGCTTCCGCTCCATCCAAAATACACTTATTTCTATGGCGATATAAGCAAGGACGAGCTGGTCAGCCTGGTCGCATGGCTCAAGACAGGAGAAATAGAGCAGCTGGAATCGCTCGAAGACAGGAAGATTACGAGGCTGATCCTGAATCTGGCCCCCGAGAAGAGGATACTCGAGAAACTCTGCATACCCCACAGAGTGCTGGAGGGAAAGATAATAATAAACAACGCCTCTGCCATCCTGAAGACGCTCAATTTCGATGAGATAATCAGGTTGGCTCCGGAAAAGAACAGCGCACTGGAGCTCATAAACGCTTGCTCCCCGTTCCCGATTATGGATAAGGCCAACACCTATATCGGAGCGAGGATGGGGCGGCCGGAGAAGGCGAAGGAGAGGCTGATGGCTCCCGCTCCCCACGGGCTGGTTCCTGTCGGCGAGTATGGCGGGAAGACCAGGAGCATAGTCAAGGCGGCTGAGAGGGGAAGCATAACGCTAGACGTCCCTAACCTGTTCTGCACAAAATGCAACCGGTCTGTCTTTGGTTATACGTGCGACAAATGCGGAGAAAAAGCAGAGCTCTTCATGACCTGCACCAAATGCGGCAGGGGTAGCAAGGGGAAGATCTGCGAGTATTGCGGCAGCCCCACCATGTCATTTTACAAAGCGACTGTGGATATGAAAGCCAACCTTGAGAACGCGTCGAAACGGGTCAAAGAAAAACCATCCCCGAAACTGAAGGGGGTTCTTGGGACGACAAACGTCAATAAGTATTTCGAACCTCTGGAAAAAGCCATTTTAAGAGCCAAGCATTCCGTCTTTGTCTTCAAGGACGGGACTGTAAGATTCGACGCCACGGATGTGCCAGTGACTCATGTCAGGCCGGCGGAGATAATGACATCAGTAGAAAAAATGAAGGAATTGGGCTATGACAAGGACTATCTCGGCAACGAACTGAGCGACAGCAACCAGGTAGTCGAACTCAAGCCGCAGGACATACTGCTTGCGGAGAGCGGAGCACTGTATCTGACGCGCACCGCAAATTTTGTTGATGACCTGCTCGAGAAGTTTTACGGCCTTGAGCGGTTCTATAGCATCAGGGACCAGAACGACTTGGTCGGACATTTTGTGATAGGTCTGGCACCGCACACTTCTGTGGGTGTCCTTGGCCGGATAATAGGGTTCACGAAAGCCCATGCCGGCTATGCCCACCCGTATTTCCATACGGCGAAGAGGAGAAACTGCGACGGAGATGAGGACACGGTCATGCTATTGCTGGATGCGCTGATGAATTTCTCCAAGCGTTACCTCTCCGACAAGCGAGGCTCCTCGATGGATGTCCCTCTTGTCCTGAACATAAAAATCGATCCGAGGGAGGTGGATGACGAGGTCCACGAGATGGAGATAGTCGACCATTATCCGCTCGAGTTCTATAACGCCACTTTGAACAGGATGAACCCGAAAGATGTGAGCATAGAGACTGTCCAAAGCAGGCTCGGCAAGAAAAACGACAGCGACGGGTTCAAGTTCACTCATGACACCAAGGCTATCGATACCGGTCCGAGCGTGAGCAGGTATGTCCAGCTGAAGACCATGGCGGAGAAAGTAGATTACGAGCTCAAGCTTGCGGAGAAAATCAGGGCGGTCGACGAGCGGGACGTTGCTACGAGGATACTCAACTTTCATTTCTTGCGTGACATCTACGGGAACCTGCGGTCCTTCGGCCAGCAGAAGTTCAGATGCGTCGAATGCAATGAGAAATATCGACGAGTGCCACTGTCAGGCAAGTGCAACAAGTGCGGCGGGAAACTGCTCCTGACGATAAACAAGGGGGGTATCGAGAAATACCTCAGGATATCCAAGGAGATCGCACAAAAATACGGCCTGTCCGACTATCTCAAGCAAAGGCTGGGCCTGGTCGAAAAGGACCTATTGCTGTTGTTCCCAGCAGAAAAGGATCAGCACTTTCTTTCTGAGTTCATGTAGGGCTTATGTAGAACAGATAGACGACTAGGATCAGTATCAGCAACAGAACCAGTGAGTACATCCCCATCTTTGTTGTGACGAACCATTTCATAGTGTGTTGCGCCGGACTGCCCGGTTTTGCCTGTTCCCCTACTTTCGCCGCGCCACTCGCCAGCCTTCCTCCGGCCGCCGTTGCCACTGACCCTCCAAGCTCCACCCATCCTGAAGGCGATTTCATCTTCTGCAATGTATCCGCCGTGACCTCCAGCCAGCCTTTCTCGCGGGTTGGCACCTCCTCTATGTTGAGCGGGACGCCGGTCACTCCGTCCACCTCTATCTTCTGGACCATGCCGGTTAGCTCAGCGAATACAGTCCATACGGGCCAGTAGACGGTCCTGATGCCAGAAACAGAGACATTTTCTTTCTTGACCCCTAGCTGGGCAGCGAGCTTGACCCTGCCGGTCTCCTTGAGCTCGTCCTTGGATATCGCGGTTGGGGCCACCTCGTACTGGACGTCGTGGCTTATCTCCTTTTCATAGGTCACTGGCTGCTTCTCTATTATGTCGACTAATTCTGGGTCTAGTCGTCCGTTGACCGCGTTGATCGCCATTATCCCTGACGTTCCTTGGGATGTCTGGCTATCTTTATCCTCGACCAAGATATCGTAATTAAAAAGATGGAAAGGAGTGTAGACCAGTTTTATGCTGGCAAGTTCAAAATCCTTCCAGTTCCTCTGCTTCAGAATACCTTCGAGAATATACAAGATGTCCTGCACCTTGATAGTCAAGGCCAGGGCAGGATTTTCAAGAGCCATGCGAGTATAAGGAAAATAGGGTTTTTATTTCTTCGCTATTTTCACGTTCGCGGGAGTGACTAGCACCTTGGTGTCGCTCAGTCTGGCTATGTCCCCGTTGATGTCGTGAATCGTTCCCTTAATCTCCGAAACCGCCTGTCTCAGCTTTATGGTGTTCTTCTTGTAGAGCGGTTCGATGTTGAGCAGAACCATGTTCCCCTTCTTGAGCTCATCGTTGACTCTTTCCACATCAACAACGTCTTCAAGAACGAGTGGTCTGACCCACATATCTGCGTGCTCTTCCAACAGGTCGCCTTCTTCGAGCCCCAACGTGTTTAAGTATTCCTCTATGTCTGCCCCACTGGAGCCGCCCATTTTCAGCTTTCCTAGAATGCTCATCCAATTACCTCCAAAAGTTTTTATTAATGGTTGTATATAATTAATAACTCCGATAATTTAAACCTTTCATTATAGTGGTTGTATGGATGACATTTTTGAGAAAGAGATGCAGAAGGACACTGTTTTTGTCGATAGGAACGTGCTCACCTCGCACTATATACCGGATACCCTGCCCCATCGAGAGAAAGAGATAGACAGGGTCATGAAGACGCTCAGCCAGATACTCAAGGGCAAGCCGCCACGAAACCTCTTCATATACGGGAAAACGGGCACAGGGAAGACGAGCACCACAAAACACGTCATAGACAAGCTATTACAGGTGAAGGACAAGTACGCGGTGGGCGTGGACAGTATTTATATCAACTGCAGGATGCTGAATACGAAATATCAGGTCCTGCTGAAATGCGCCGAATTCTGCAATCCGCGAAAGAACTTCATAGGCTTCCCCTTCTCCGTCTTGCTGGATGCGGTTATAGAGTACATAAAGGTCGGCAGGATAAACTTCCTGATAGTGCTGGACGAGATAGACAAGGTTAAGAATCTCGATGATTTGATTTACTCTCTGGTCCGAGCTAATGAGGCTCTGGAATCCGGCCATATCGGCGTGATAGGGATAACCAACAACGTCACCTTCAAGAAAGAGCTGGATGTGAGGAGCAGATCGACGCTCCTTGAGGAGGAGATGGTTTTCCCGCCGTACAACGCGGAGCAGCTCCAGGCGATACTGAAGCAGCGGGTCAAGCTGGGCTTTAAGGACGGGACTGTCGACGATTCTGCGATAAACCTCGCCAGCGCCTTGGCAGCTCAAGAGTCCGGCGATGCGAGATATGCGCTGAACCTGATACTGAAGGCGGGGGAACTGGCTGATGAAGGAAGGGCCAAGAAGGTGGGTGAGAGCTATGTCACCAAGGCCAGGAAAGTGGTTGAAGAGGAGATAGTCTACGAGATGATAATCGGCTTACCCGAGCATGAGAGGATAGTGCTCTATGCAATCGCCCAGCTGACTTCGGAAGGCAGCCATTACCGCAGGCTGGACGGGACAACGGACGAGCGCGTGCTGTTCTCCGGCGAGGTCTATGAGAAATACGAGGCAGTCTGCAGGGATCTGGACAAGACGGCGAGGAGCGCTCGATGGTGCAGAGAGTATATCAACGAGCTGGACATGCTGGGACTGATCACAATCAGCCTGTCCGGAAAGGGCGTGAGAGGAAACACCACTCTGATAAGACTCGCCTTCCCCGCAAACAAGGTCAAGGAAGTAATCGAGAAGGGGCTCGAGAGTTAAGTTATAAATAGTTCCCGTGCCTAATTCTTTCGGTGGTATGATGGACTGGTTAAATCTATGGATTAGTACTTTCTTGAAAAAAGCCAAACCCAAGTACACATTCGGAGATGGTGTGAAATCGGTTTTGTATTCTTCTGTCATAATAGGTTTCCTGTACTTTTTCTCGAGCTTGCTGGAAAGCACCACTGAGGTGGCTTCGGCATTTGCCACGAATGTCATCCTGCTTCCGATAGTCGTCTTGGTATGCCTGTTCGTCTTCACGGCAGTCTTCAGATGGATTGCGGGCATGGAGGGCGGAAAGGGGGGCTTCAAGAAGGACTGTGCGGCCATCGGATTATACTTCGGGAGCTTGATTTTTGTCGGCGGAGTGTTCATATTCATAATCGGGCTGGTAACAACCGCATCCTTCGCGGGCGTCAGCGAGGCGGATATTAACTATTTCCTCATTCTCTCATTGACCGGGATCATGGTGGCCATGTTAGTCTATCTCGTCGCGGTCGTCTTCGGAATATGGCTCGAGGAACTGGCCTCTGCAGAGAAGCTCAGTCTTTTCTCAACCGCAAAAGTCTTCGGCCTTGCGAGCGCAGTAGTAATCCTTGTGGCTATGGTAGTCTTAGGCGCTTTGGTCGAACTGTCCCTAGGACCATACAAGGCGCTTGCCCAATACGGCGGAGCTTATACAACTGCAGGTGTCTGAATGCACCCGGCGTGGTATCTTGTCAGCTGGTTCCTGAATCTGATATTGATAGCCGTATTGGTCGGGATAGCCAACAAAGTTCTAAAAATGCGGATAGAGGAGCATCATGTCCTGGGCGCTTTCTTTATATTCTTTCTCCCGGTCTTCCTAGAATTAGTCTCGTTCGTTGCTGCGGGCAAGCCTTTCTTCCTCAGCCTGGCTTCCTGAGCTCCACTCCAGCAGGGCTTCTAACATCCTGATCTTCTCGGCAACCTCCGCCCTCTCTTTCTTCAGTTTCTCGACCTTGTCCCCGACTATCTTGCGCTTGAAATCCCTCTTTTTATCGGCGCTCTCCTTTATGGTGTCGCCAGACTGCCCCAGCACGCCGGTCTTGGCCTTGACCAGCCTCTTGCGGTAGCTTTCGTCGCGGATAAAGGTCCGGATTATCCTGCGGTATTTCTCATCGTTCAGGTACTTCATCGGCAGGTCCACTTTCCCGAACGACCGGCGGTAGTCCTTTTCCGTGCTGAACTTTATCAAATGCTCCCAGAAAAGGGGGTCTGTAACCCTCAGCGCGTCCTCGAGCACGTTTCCAGAAGCCACTCCCCTGTGCTGCCTCTGCCAAAACCTGAGCTGGCTGGTCAGGTTATCTCTGCGCAGGACTGTCTCCGATAGCTGGGTGACTAGCCGTTCTGAGTCTGGGAAGAGCAGTTTTTCACCCTCCGTCCTCAGAATCCCGCCGCTATCCTGATACAGCTTGCAGGCCTCCTCTCGCGACAGCCTTGGCCGGGGTGCTTTTATAAACTCCGAAACCTTATCTATAATCGCCATAAAAGAACAAGGAAATTTGATTTTAAAAAGGTGATGTCGTGTTAGGTGGGATAGACCCGAAGCAGATGGCCGGCCTGATGAAGAAGATGGGCATAAAGACCGAGACCATCGATGCGAAAGAGGTAATCATAAAGGGGAGTAAGACGCTGGTTATAAAGAACCCCCAGGTTACTGTAGTCGATATGCAGGGCCAGAAGACTTACCAGATAATGGGCACCGCTGAGGAGAAGAAAGAGGAAAACAAAGAGGATTTGGAGCTGGTTATGGAGCAGACAGGAGCCACCGAAGACGAAGCTAGAGGGGCTCTTGACGGGGCAGAAGGGGATATCGCCGTAGCTATCCTCAAGCTCAAGAAAGGTTGAGTTTTTTAATCTGAAGGCTGATTATTTCATCGTAGATTACATAAACAGTGACGTCGAAGTCATAGAAGCCGGGCTCGTCGCTCATCGCTATCTGACCAGCCGCGTATCCCATGTTGTAAAGTTCCTGGTATTTTTCGTCTATCGTTACGTTGTGCGGGAGCAAGACGATTGCGTTTTTGTGCTCTTTATTGATGGTGAAGTTGTTGCTTTTGAATACTGCCTTGATATCCACCACGCCAGCCATACCAGTATAATCGGCTTTGATCGTGAAATTTCCTTTGGTCGAGTCGTTGCTGAACGGCTTCAGGCTTATCGTCGAATTCGTCTGGCTCTCAAGCCCGCTTATCGAGACGCTGTCCATGCCGGCAAAATTATAGCTGCCCGTGAACTCAACTCCGGCGATGGAAGACGCCTCGAGGCGCAGGACCAGGTTCGTGGCCGGGATAAACAGGATGTCCATCAGGCTCAGCCCCATGTATTCCTGCTTGATGTTCAAATTGTTATCATAGCACAGATTCGGCGTCTTGACGAGCGAATAATTGAGTGACGTGAGTAATGGCGAGCAGTATATGCTTACCCTCTCCCCTTGCTGTTTTGAATACAACAGAATGGAGTTTACGGGCTGGTTCGGTTTAGTAGTGATGTTAAGAAGGCCCCTCTCAGTTGGTATCGAAAAGCTCTCCGGCAGCTCCACTTTTCCTTGGACAACTGGTATCGAGCCGATCAAATCATCGAAAAACTTGTTGAGCCTCCATACGAGCCTGAACCCTATCCTCTTCATCTGTGAAGTATCATTGACTGGCACTGTAATAGTATACTGGTAGCCGTTACCATTGGGGTTCAATGAGACGTCTAAGGAATAGTTTGTGATTTCCGGAATCGACCCAATGACCGAATCAACGAAGGCCTTGCTGTTCTGATTCGAGACTCCCACGTAATAAATATAAGGCTTTATGTCCATAATAGTCCCGGTGACGTTGCCAGACAGGGAATACGAAGTCGGGTTGTTGGTCGCATTCGGCAGCGGCAACGGCTTAGGCGCTGTTGTGAAGAAATAGTCCAAGGGCCCCACTGACAAAATCATTATTATGGCGACAATCAAAATCTTCGTTTCAGTCTTCATGCATTTCACGTGGTTATATGGACGTAGTTAGGGTTTCTTTCACCGGACGGATCAAGGATACGGACAGGGTCTTCGATACCACTTACGCTGAAGTTGCGAAAAAAGCAGGCACCTTCAGTGAGCACCTGACTTATGGCCCTGCGCCGATGATACTTGGCGAAAACCGCCTGATTCCGGGGCTCGAACAGGCGCTCTCTAAGATGAAATCCGGCGAGGAAAAGACCGTCGTAATCCATCCGAAAGACGCTTTTGGCGAGCGCGAACCGGAGCTGGTTAAGTTAGTGCCTCTGAAAGTTTTTAAAGCTAATGGAATTAATCCGGCGCCAGGCTTAGTGGTTATCCTAGAAAACAATCTGCCTGGCCGTGTTCAGTCGGTATCTGGCGGCCGGGTCAGGGTAGACTTTAATCACGAGCTGGCCGGCAAGACGCTGGAGTACGAGCTGAGGATGGACGAAAAATTGACTGATGAGAAGGAGAAGATAAGGGCGCTCTTCGAGCTGGTCTTCCCGAGGATACCTGTTAAGGATTTGAAGATAAGCAGGAAAGAAAAGGAGCTGGAGCTGGTGCTGCCGAAGGAGTGTACCAAGCTGGAGGACCTGCAAGTAAGGAAGCTGGGCCTAATAAAATATTTGAAAAAGTGCGTGGTGGAGGACAAAATCCAGGTCACGGAAGAATACTAGCGGGAAAGCTTTATATAGTGGTTATCCCCAAAATAAATTAATCACCCATTAATGTTTATTAGACGTATTTTATTTTCTGATGGAGTTGAGCGTAGTGGAAGAAGGTAAAAAAGGAACTACTACTGTAGGCCTATTGTGCAGCGACGGAGTCATACTGGCCTCGGAAAAGAGAGCTAGCATGGGCGGTCTGGTTGCTAACAAGGAAGCTGACAAAGTGCTGAAAATCCAGGATCACTTAGGCATTACTATTGCTGGCTCTGTCGGGGATGCGCAGACCATAGCCAGGATAATGAAAGCCCAGACCTCGCTATATGAGATACAGAGGGGGAGGAAGATAACCATAGAAGGGGCGGGCACTCTATTGGCCAACATCCTCCAGGGATCGAAATACTTCCCATACTGGATACAGCTCCTGATGGGGGGGTACGACAGCAAACCGAGATTATATTCATTGGACCTTACAGGCTCTCTAATGGAAGAGAAGTTTGTATCGACAGGCTCAGGCTCACCTATCGCATACGGAGTTTTGGAAGACAAGTACAAGGAGAACAAGACAGTGAAGGATAACCTGCCTATAGCGGTTAGGGCCATTAGTTCGGCGCTCGAGAGGGACATCTATTCGGGCAACGGTTTTAACGTGGCTGTAATCGATAAGAAAGGCTTCCGCAAACTGTCGGACAAAGAGATTAGCGAACTCACCTGACCCGGTGTGCGAGTAAAAAAGAAAAGTAGGCGATTTTTTGACCGATTTTCTCAAAGAAATGAGAGACAAGATAACAGAAATGCTTCCGAAAGACATAGAAATAACTAACGTGGACATTGAGGGCCCGGAGATTGTTATCTATACAAAGAACATCGGAATGTTTCTGAACGACGAGAGCCTGATTAAGGGGTTGGCGTCCCATCTGAAGAAGAGGTTCGTGATCAGGCCCGATTCCAGCATACTGATGGATCCGGAGCAGGCTCTGGCTAAGATAAAGGAGATAATCCCGCCTGATGCCGGCGTCGAAAGAATAAATTTCGATGTGAATTTCAACGAAGTGGTCATAGAGGCGAAGAAGCTAGGCCTGGTTATAGGTCATGGCGGAGAGACGCTCAAGAAAATATCGATGGAGACCGGCTGGCTGCCAAGACTGCTCAGAACGCCCACATCCAATTCCGAGATGATGAAAGGCATTCGCGACACGCTCATAAAGGAGAGCAAGGACACCAAGGCTCTCCTGAAAAAAGTTGGAAAAAGGATATATAGAGACCAGGTAAAGCCGACGGAGTGGATAAGGATAACGGCTCTTGGCGGCTGTCGGGAGGTAGGGCGCTCCTGCCTGCTGATAGAGACGCCGGAGAGCAAGGTGATGCTCGATTGCGGCCTGAATGTCGCGTCTACCGAGAACTCCTTCCCTTATTTCAACAGCATAGACTTCTCGCTGGACCAGTTGGACGCTGTGGTCATATCCCACTGCCACATGGACCACTGCGGTTTCCTGCCTTACCTGTTCAACTACGGCTATGATGGACCGGTCTATTGCACCACGCCGACGAGAGACCTGATGGCGCTTCTGCAGGTCGACTATCTCGACGTTCTGGCCAAAAATGCCAAGACGCCCCCTTACAGCGAAAAGAACATCAAAGAGGTGGTGAAGCACTGCATTACCAGGGAGTACGGCGAAGTGACCGATATAACGCCGGACATAAGACTGACTCTGCATAACGCGGGCCACATTCTGGGTTCGGCGCTGGTCCATTTACACATAGGTGAGGGTGCGCACAACCTCCTCTATACTGGAGACATGAAGTTCGGCTACACCGAGCTGTTCGAGCCGGCTGAGACAAGGTTCCCAAGGTTGGAGACAATGCTTATCGAAAGTACCTATGGTGGCCAGGGCGACATCCAAGCGCCGAGATATATCGGGGAGAAGAAGCTCATTGATACTATTTTGGAGACAACGGCCAAGAACGGAATAGTGTTAATACCGACTTTCGCTGTTGGAAGGGCGCAAGAGGTGGCGCTCATAATAGAGAACTACGCGAGACAGAGAGGGTGGGACATACCAGTCTACCTCGACGGTAAGGCAAAAGAGGCTAGCGCCATCCACACCGCTTATCCCGAATACCTGAAGAAGAACTTGCAGAGGAGAGTCCTGCATAACGACTCGCCTTTTGATTCGAATATATTCCAGATGGTCGACAGGACAAAGAGGCAGGAGATCATAGAGCAGGGAAGATGCGTGATTCTAGCGCCGGCGGGCATGATGAACGGAGGCCCCGTCATAGAGTATTTCAAGCACACATGCGAGGATCCGAAGAACACGCTGATATTCGCTGGTTACCAGGCCGAAGGGTCGTTCGGTAGGAAGATACAGCGCGGCATGAAGGAGATAGCGTTGGAGGACAATGGCAAGACCCGCGGCTATAACGTCAACATGAAAATCGAGTCTATCGAGGGATTTTCCGGCCACGCTGACATAAACCAGCTATTGGGCTATTTCAAGAAATTGTCTCCGCGCCCAGAGCGAGTGCTGACGATGCACGGGGAAGAGAAGAAGTGCATGAACCTCGCCAGAACACTGTCGTATAAGTTCCGCGTCGAAGCCAGCGCCCCCAGGAATCTCGACTCAATCAGGCTAAAATAATATATATCCTTGTTCTGTAATGATGATTATGGACTTCAAGCAGATAGAGGAGATAAAGAAAAGGGACTATAACGGAAAGAGAGTGAAAGTCAGAGGATGGGTCCATAGGATTAGGACACAAAAGGATAATGTTTTTCTGATTCTGAGAGACAGCTCCGGCCTAATCCAGTGCGTTGTTAAGAAAGGCGGTCTCCATTTCGACCAAGCTGAGAAAACTACTATCGAGTCTTCTGTCCAGCTCGAAGGCGTTCTGAAAGAGGATAAGAGAGCGCCGGGGGGATACGAGGTCGAGGTTACTGATTATAAGCTCGTACACCTGGCCGAGAGATTCCCAATCACGAAAGACCTAGGCGAGGAGTTCCTGTTAGACAATAGGCATCTTTGGGTCAGAAGCCAGAAGATGATTGCGATATTCAAAATCAGGTCGACAGTTTTCGCGGCGATAGATGAATACTTCAGGAGCAAAGGTTTCTACGAGACGCATTCTCCGATGTTCACGCCGAATGCTGCGGAGGGCGGCTCCACTCTATTCGAGGTTAACTATTTCGAGAGCAAAACATATCTCGCGCAGACCTGGCAGCTCTATGCTGAAGCGATGATATTTGGGCTTGAGAAAATCTATACGATAGCTCCATCATTCAGAGCTGAGAAAAGCAAGACGGCAAAGCACCTGACCGAGTACTGGCATGCGGAGATGGAAGTCGCCTGGTCCGGACTTGATGACGTCATAGGCTATGGCGAAGAACTGATTTCCCATATCTGCCAGCGGGTGGCTAAGGAGAACAGGAAAGAACTAGAGATTTTGGGGCAGGACTACAAGAAATTCGAGAAAATCAAGCCGCCTTTCCCGAAAATAACCTATACCGAAGCCGTGGACATATTGAAGAAACACGGAGTGAAAGTCGCGTGGGGGAAGGACCTGCGCTCTGTCGAGGAAAAAGCGATAGGAGCAAAATATGATAAACCGGTCATAGTCACCAACTATCCGAAAGAGGTCAAGGCGTTCTACATGCGCCAGGACCCGGCAAACCCGGACACGGTGCTCTGCTTCGATATGATAAGCCCGATAGGCACGGAGATAATAGGCGCGTCAGAAAGAGAGACAGACCTGAACGAGCTAATTAGAAAGATTAAGAAAGAGGGTGGCGATGTGAAGAACTATTCCTGGTATTTAGACACCAGAAGGTACGGTTCTGTTCCTCATGCTGGTTTTGGTCTAGGTGTCGAGCGGGTAATACAGTGGATATGCGGTCTGGCCTCTATCAAGGATGCGATTCCCTTCCCACGAACCATCGATAGAATCACTCCTTAAGAAATCAAATATAAGAGTAATTCTTGCGTAATAATAGTGATGGACAGAGGAATTCAAAGGGCACTTGGTATTTATTTAAAGATAGTGGAAGGAAAAGAAAAAGCAAAATACCTAAAGACTGACTTAAAACCCAAAGTAAAAAAAGCTGAGGAAATAGTAAGTAGTTGCGTTTTATGTGAAAGGAAATGTGGGGTTAATCGGAAAGAAGGAGAACTGGGGTGGTGCAAAGTCTCTTACAAATCACATGTTTCAAGTGCTTTTACTCACCTTGGAGAAGAAAAAATACTCGTGCCTTCAGGGACTATTTTTTTCAGCGGATGCAACTTTAAGTGCGTTTACTGCCAGAATTACGATATTTCACAAAATCCGACTTTGGGCGAAATATGGTCTCCTCAAAAAATAGCGGATTGGATTCAGAAGGTTCCCGCTATAAACATAAACTTTGTGGGAGGAGAGCCGACTCCTCACCTGCATAATATTTTAAACGCTCTGGAAATGAGTGAGAGAAACGTTCCAATAATATGGAATTCTAACATGTACCTAACTAAAGAATCAATGAAACTGTTGGATGGGGTGATAGATGTTTACCTGGCCGACTTCAGATATGGTAATAACGAATGCGCTTTGAAGTACTCAGCGGTTCAGAATTACTTTGAAACAATTACGAGAAACTTGGTGATGGCTAAAAAACAAGCGGAAGTGCTGATAAGGCTTCTTGTGCTTCCAAACCATGTTGAATGCTGTGTCAAGAAAATAATAGACTGGATCAGTGAAAATCTTGATAACGAAATCAGATTAAATATCATGAACCAGTACTACCCTCACTTCAAGGCAAGAGAGTATCCGGAAATCAACCGAAGAGTGACGGAGGGCGAATACTTTGAAGCGGTCAAATATGCTGAAAATAAAGGTCTTTGGAATTTTGAAACTCAAACGATGTAGCGCTATGCTTTCCCTATCGCAGGGTAGAACTCCATCAACTTTTAAAATCTCCTTCTCCTAGCTCTAGAAATCCGCACAAACGGAGATATCTCTTTTTCTTCAAGCTCTTTTGCAGAACGCCAGATTACATCTCCTGCCCTCAGCTTTTTCCCAATCTCAAAAAGCTCTTGATCAAACTCATTTCTCGGTTTTGGAAGATTAAGCCATTTCTGCTCCAGATACCTATCCTTAGCGAGCGATTTCACATCTCTTGGAAACGGCCTCTCTGCGCCGGGTCTCGGGAATCTCTTTACATTCTTATAATCGCTCTTCAGCCGCTGTTCATACAGTTCTGGATCCTTTATTCCTCTTTCTCCCATGAAATACTGAAGCGTTGTGGGGAGGGATTTTGGCTTTTTCAGGTGCCCCTCAAGCAGTCGGGAATATCTCAGTCCAGCATCAGTATAATGGTGATTGGCCTGGGCTTTTTGGTAACTAAGGGTCCATATTCTCTCTATGACATTGCCCACCTTATCCCTGGGTGCTGCAATTACGGCTTTTGGAATCTCGTGGTGGAGCGTTCTGCCTATGCGGGACCATGCAAGATTATAGGCACGGACGGGGTGCACGCCGGAGTCGGTCATCATTTTCATTGTTTTCTCCACACGCTCAGCTATCTTTCCCTGGGTTCCTAGAACCTTCTCGTCACGCATCAGAAACTGCCTGTTAAGGCGCTCTATATCCACTAGGGGCGTCTTCCGCAGGAGAATGTTGCTCGCCTCCCGAACATCTTTGAGAGAAAGCGTTCCTTTCCTGAGCTCCTCCCTGACATTCCTAACATCCTGCCTCAGAGTCTTTGGGATTTTCCTGAAGTCTCCGGCATGGGAGGCGTATGACAGGACTTCTGCTCTTTCTTTTATCCAGTCATAAGAAAGATTGTGCTCCTTGGCGAATGAATCAAGGGTATCGAAGCGGAGATTATCCTGTTTTTTTATAACTGTGTCAATCAAGTCAGTATAGGTCTTGATGGATTTAGCTGGAAGCGCCATCTCTATCGTATAAATTTAGAAAGAGAGACTTTATAAAACAATTATATCGTCTTCTGGCGTCATGTGCTTTGGGTTCTGGGGGCACATCCAAGTCCCTGTCACCGGGTCCTGTACCAAACGTATGGAATATCCTCTATCTATGTAGCACTGTCTGCAAGATTTTGTGAAACTAGTCATGCGATCACCGTGAGATAGGCTAGGAAAATGGGATTTATAAACGTTTGCTATCGCCTGAAAAAGCATTAATAAAAACTACGACGGCCAAAATACTACCCTTATGGTCGAAAATTACGATAAGCGAGCCGAGACCTACGACCAAGAGATGATAAGCAAGTTTGGCGAGTACTATTTCAAGGTCATCAAGAAGATTGTCGAGTTCACCCAGCCCAAAAGCGAGGACATAGTTCTGGACATAGGCGCTGGAACAGGAGCGGTTTCTTTTGCCCTGGCTCCTCGCGTGAAGAGGGTCATAGCGGTGGACATATCCGAAGGCATGCTCGCCGAAGCCAGAAAGAAGGCGGAGGACGCGAACATAGGGAATATAGAATTCGTAGTCGGTGATTTCTTACAGCCCAATGTGAGTGAGAAAGTTGATGCCATCGTCTCAAATATAGCGCTGCACCATCTTACTGACGAAGACAAGGCAAAGGCTATAAAGAACATGGCCAGTCTTCTTAACGACAAGGGGAGGATAGTCCTGGGTGATGTGATAATATTCTTCGACACGACGCAGAAGCAGGCGGATGAGGTTCTTGATGCCATAGAGGAGTACTTCGGCAGAAAGAAATCCAAAGCCATAAAGAGGCTGAGGGAGGTTTTCAAGAAGAGGCATCCGGCCAAGTTCGAGACCTTGGAGAAAATATTTGCTGACGCCGGCTTAAAGATAGAGAAAGTTGAGAAGATGTTTTCCATAATAGGCATAATCAAGGCGGTAAAGACTACTTCACAGTGACCGACTTGGCTAGGTTTCTTGGTTTGTCCACATCATTGCCCTTAGCTTTAGCGGTATAATAGGCGATGAGCTGGCATGGGATATTGGTCAGGATAGGATAGAATATCGGGTATACTTTGGGTATCTTCAGCCAGATGTCAAAGGTCTGGTCGTTCTCGTCGCTTATCCCTATGATATACCCGCCTCTTGCCTTTACCTCGTGCGCATTGGCTATCGTCTCTTCATGGGTATAGTCCCGGGGCGCTATGACTATAACCGGCACGCCTTCTGAGACCAATGCCAGCGTCCCGTGCTTCAGCTCTCCGGCAGGCATACCCTCCGCATGGATGTAAGACACCTCCTTCAACTTCAGCGACCCCTCGATAGCGATGGCAAAGTTCTCTCCCCTGGCGATGAAATAGGCGTCGCTCTTGTCTTTCAGGTATTCGGCCAGCTTCATTATTGGCTTTTCTGTGTTCCTTATCGTCTCCTCAATCTTCGCCGGCAGCTCGCCCAGCAGTCTTTTTCCTTCGTCCAGCTTATAGGCCATGGTATAGGCCAAGAGATAGAAAATCAGGACCTGGGCGGTGAATGCTTTGGTGGATGCGACAGAAATCTCGGGCCCGCAGTTCAGATAGAGGGAAACGTCGCTTAATCTGTCTAATGATGATCCCATGACATTGACGATGGACACGATTTTACATCCTTTCTCTTTCGCTTTCTTTATGGGGACTAGCACATCGGCAGTCTCGCCAGATTGGGACACGGCGATAATCACGGAATTCTTCTCGATCTTGTCAACGAAGTATTGGAACTCTGATGCCATCTGCACATCACAAAAACGGCCCGTAATCTCTCCTATGACGTATCTGCCGACAATAGCCGCATGCCTCGCTGTTCCCGCACCTATTATGTAAACTCTCGCTGCTTTCTGGATCATGGCCGCCACTTTCTCCAGCTTGGCCTTGTCCTGCGTCAGAGTCTGCTTGAGAACCAGCGGCTGGTCGTATATCTCCTTTATCAGGTAATGCTCATGCCCGTTCTTGCCTGCTTTTGTCTTGTCCCACGCGATGGTCCTGGGCTCTTTCACCAGTACTTTCTTGGCCAAATCGTAGAACTCGACCTTGTCTTTGGTCATGATAGCGGCTTCATTATCATCCAGGAACACCGCTCTTTTGGTGTAATCCAGGAACGGATAGGCATCGGAAGCGACGAAATTCTCTTTATTCCCCAACCCAACGACTAGCGGGCTGTCCTTCTTGAAAGCGATCATCTTCTCTTCTTTGGAGGATATAATGACAACGGCGAACGTTCCTTTCAGCCTTTGCATGGCCTGGAAAACCGCGTCCTCGAAAGGCATTTTCTTCAGGTTCTCCTCGATCAGGTGCGGGATTACTTCCGAGTCAGTCTCAGAAGCGAACTTGTGGCCCTTCTTCTCCAATTCTTTGCGCAGAACAGCAAAATTCTCTATTATGCCGTTATGGACCACAGCGATAGTCTTGTCGCAGGACAGGTGCGGGTGGGCATTCTCGCGACAGACTCCACCGTGTGTCGCCCATCTGGTGTGCGCTACCCCCATGTTCCCTTTCAAAAGCCCTAGATTCCATTCCATCTCGCTTATCTTGCCAATGTCTTTCATCACAGAAATAGTCTTGTCCTTAGTGGCGATTCCAGCACTGTCATATCCTCTATACTCCAGGCTCTCCAGGCCTTGCTTCAGAACTATAGATGCCTCTCTGCCCCCCACATAGCCTATAATGCCGCACATAGAAATCAGCCAACTGAATCACAATAGGTATTTATGTTATGAGGTATATTAAAGGTTATATGAAAATAGTTATTACGGGAACACCAGGTACCGGAAAGTCTATCGTGGCCGACTTACTCGGAAAAGCGCTCAAGAAGAGGGTAGTCCACATAAACGATTTTGCCAAGAAGAACAAGCTGATTATGGGAAAGAGTGGTGGCTCGTACATAGTGGACCTGAAAAAGCTGAAAAAAAAGCTGCTGAAGTTTGACGGGATTATCGAGAGCCATCTGCTGTGTGAATTTAGCCTGCCCAACTCCGTCGTCTTTGTCCTGCGCTGCGATCCGAAAGTTCTTGCCATGAGACTGCAGAAGAGGAAATACCTGCGCAGAAAGATAAAGGAAAATCTGGAGTGCGAGGCTTTGGACTATTGCACCATAAAATCAGAGAAGAACTACAAGAAGGTCTATGATGTCGACACCACCAATAGAACAGTGAGCCAGGTCGTGAAGAGGATAATCGCGATATTGAAAAAGAAAGCTTCAGGCGATACTGTCGATTTCTCCAATTATTTCATGAGGTAGGCCGCAATAGCCTGCGGACTATCTTCCTCTCTTGCTTCGGTCTCCTTATCAAAAACAGGCAGAAGAGGGCCAGCATCACCGCAAGTAAAGCGTAGGCCAGATAGGTGAAATCGAACCCGCTGTCTGCTCTTTCTCCCGACACCTGGCTGGCGAAGAGGACGGCCTTGTTATAGCTACCGCTGTTGTAGTACCCGAGCGCTTTCTTGAGGTCAGAGAAGCCGGCGTTAGTGTTTTCCGCGTTCTGCTTGGCCAATAACAGGCTGGCTTTCGCCCCGTTCCTCATAGAATCAAGGGAAGAGTTCAGGTAATCCTCCAACGAACCGAGACTATCGAAAAACCCCACCAGATCGGCCGGCGAAAACTTATCAATGAGCTCTGCGAACCTGTCCTGTGCCGGCTTGGAGGAGAAAGACACAGGCGTCAGCAGGTCGTACATGGACTTGAGCCGTTTGTACTCGGAATATGCTTGGGAGTAGTCCTTGCCCGAAAAAACCAGCGCGGTGTTGTGCTCAAAACTGACTTTGCTGTCCACCGCTTTCTCAAAATCCTTCAGCGAGAGGCCTATGCGGTCAAGCTTGCTCTTTGCCTCCTTGCCGGTGAAATCGCGCAAGAAGCTATCTATCTCCTGCGAGAGGGCCTCTTCGACCAGCGACGGCTCCAGCTGCGAGTAGGCCTCCTTATATGTTTTCTTCAGGTCGGAACAATCACGGAAG
>CAYVZL010000006.1:0-24240 GCA_964456465.1 Microcaldota archaeon | reverse complement strand
TGTCAGATCGAAGTTCCTGGGCACGGAGATTCTTGCTCTGTTGAAAGTCATGGTCGGTGGAGAGATTAAAGACTATACCTCCATGCTGAACGAGGCGAGAAGATACGTTATCGAGAGGATGGTTGACAACGCTCGTGCTCTGGGTGCTAATGCCGTGGTCGGGGTCAGGATAGGGACCTCTACGCAGACCATTCCAGGTGCAGCAGAGATATTCGCCTATGGTACCGCGGTGGTCGCCGAGCCTGTAAAGAGGGGCAAGTAATGAACGACATCTCCTTTTTTTTCATAATGCTTTTTGGAGTCACTTTCGGCTACGTGTTCCCTAATCTTCTAGAGGAACTGGGGGTATCGAAGAAGTTTGCTTACTCCTGGATCTCTGTCTTTCTTTTGGCTCTATTGTCCTTCCTTGGCTTTATCATGTATCCGTTCTTCATATTCGGGTATTTCAGTTTCAGCAACGTCGAGCTGTTCTACACAATGTCAGGCGGAGTCTTCCTCTGGCTGGCCGTAGCTCTATTGGCTGGCGGAGCTGCTCACTTAGCCTATCGCGCTTATAGGGAAAGGAGATGAAGCTTTTTCTTGACAGCTATGGTTGCACCCTAAACCAGGCTGATGCAGAGATAATGCGGGGAGTTCTGAGGAAAGAGGAGTTTACCGACCTGCCAGAAGCAGAGACTGTTATAATCAACACCTGCGCAGTGAAAGGAGCAACACAGTCGAAAATGCTCTCCCGCATTAGAGACTATCTGGCATTAGGGAAGCGCGTGGTGGTCGCGGGCTGCCTCCCGAAGATGAATAGGAAGCTGCTTGATGAGTTTCCTGTTTCTATCGTCGACACCAACTCAATAGACAAGCTACCCCTCGCGATAAGGTCAAGAGCTATTTTCACTTCTTCAGAGCACAGGAACAAGCTCAAGATGCCACACTGCGTCGATGACAGTCCCACGGGCATAATAGAGATTAGCGAAGGCTGCTTAAGCCGTTGCGCGTTCTGCGGGACCAAGAACGCCCGGGGGGATCTTACCAGCTATCCGGTAGAGGATATAGTGGCAAGAGTCAGTTTTCTTGTAGGGCACGGCAAGAAGGAGATTTACCTGACAGCGCAAGACACCGGATGCTATGGGTTGGATATAGGAACCACTCTTGTGAAACTTTTAGATGAAATACTCAAGATAGACGGGGACTATCGTCTGAGGATAGGCATGATGAATCCGAATTATGCCCTGAAAATGCTTAACGATTTGATAGAGATTTACAAGGACGACCGAGTCTATAAATTCCTCCATGTCCCGGTCCAGTCAGGGAGCGATAAAGTCATTAGAGAGATGAACCGAGGCTATACCGTCGTCCAGTTCGAAAAAATCATCGAGAAGTTCAGGGAGGAGATAGAGGACCTGTGCCTCTCCACCGACATAATAGTTGGCTTTCCGACCGAGACTGATGATGATTTCAGAAAAACCATGGAACTGGTAAAAATAGTGAGGCCGGACATAACCAATATCTCAAAATTCTGTCCGCGGCCCAACACACCGGCTGCTAGAATGAAGCTCCTGACGACCCAGGTCCTGAAGAAGAGGTCGGTCGCGCTCTCAAAAATCTGCAAGAAGATAATCCTGGAGCAGAACAGGAAGTACGTGGGGCAGGTCATGGAGTGCCTTGTTGTGGACAGTAACAGGAAACTGGCGAGGGCAAATAACTTCAAGCAGGTGTTTTTGGACAGGAGAGACACGGGATTTGTGCACGCGAAGATAATGGGCGCAGGCTATTCCCACCTCAAAGGCGAGATTAACAAATAAATACATGTTGCTCCTTAATACATCCATGAAAACAGTAAGGAAGGCGTTCGACCGCTCCATCAAGGTGTACTCGAGTATATTCCCCCTGACCCTGGGATTCAGCATCTTCATATTCTGTGCTCTAGTTCTTTTGCCCCTGGTCTCAAGCTATGTGGACCTCGGCAGCGCGTTCATCAGGTTCAGCAGCATACTTTACGACATGACCTTCGTGCAGGCGGTTCTGTTCACTCTCGTCGGGTTGGTCTCTCTGGCCTTCCTATCGCTGTTCCTATCATCAATCATAACCACGATCAAGCTGAAGGAGACGCTAGACCACTTCAGGTTCAAGAAGGTCTGGGACTCATTTCCCGATTATGTGGCCAGGATGTTCTTTCTGCTTCTCTTCTTGGCAGTAGTCTCGCTCTTGGTCGGCACCTTCCTCGAGTCAGCGGGCGTCCCGAGAGAGGTCATCCAGCTGGTTATAGCCTTTGTCTGGATTCCTTTCGTTTTCGCACCGCAGATCCTGATATTAGAGGACCTTGGGGTAGCTGAGGCCCTTGGCGACTCATTCAATTTCGTCAAAAGCTCCATGAAAGCGCTCTTAGCCTATCTGGCACTGGGCCTGTTCCTGCTCTTACTCTTAGCCCTATTAGAATACGGCTTGAGCTTCTACTTCCCATGGCAACACAAAGTCCTGTCGATAATCATAGTCTCGATAGGCATATTGCCGTTCCTGCAAGTGTTTGCCACCGAACTATACCTCATGAGATACCCCCTCCAGCACAACTGATTCTGACGGGTTTTTATTGGAGAACGTGCATAATCTAAAATTCGTGAGAAGCGATGAGACTAATTGTCGCTGAAAAACCGATAGCAGCGAAGCGAATAGCCGACATTCTGGGCACACCCAAGACAGTCCTAAAAAACAACATCGAATGCCACATTCTGGACGGCACGGTGGTCATACCCCTTAAGGGCCATATAACCAACGTCGACTTCCCCCACGAGTACAAGGACTGGGAGAAGACTGACCTGAACAGCCTGGCTAATGCTGACATACATTACGATATAAACAACAAGGCCATAGCCAGAGCGCTCGAGACCTACGCGCCCCAGTGCGATGAGCTGCAGATAGCCACCGACTATGATAGGGAAGGGGAAAGCATAGGGAAAGAGGCCATAGACATAATCAGAAAGAAGAATCCAAGCATCAGGGTCTTTCGCGCCAAGTTCTCCACCCTTACCCCCGAAGAGGTCAACGCCGCCTTTTCCAACCTCACTGAATTCTCCTATAACCTGGCCGATAGCGCGGATGCGAGGCGGGAGATAGACCTGATCTGGGGAGCTGTGCTGACCAGGTATGTTTCGATAGCAGCAAGGCGTTTCGGAAAAGAGTTCCTGTCAGTCGGCCGGGTCCAGACGCCGACCCTGGCCATCGTCGTGCAGCGGGAGAAAGAGATCAAGGCGTTCAAGCCCGAGCCTTTCTGGGCGGTATATATCATATGCGACAAGAAGGGGCAGAAGTTCACAGCGCATTACGAAGAGGACAAGATTTTCGACAAGGAGAAGGCCGAGGAGATAGCCGCGATAAAATCCTCGATAGCCCGCGTGAAGAGCATAGAGAAGAAGAGGCTGGAGATGAAGCCGCCCTCGCCGTTCAACACGACCGAGTTCCTGAGAGCCGCTTCCATGATTGGCTATCAACCCCAGATGGCCATGTCAATCGCCGAACGCCTGTATATGAACGGCCTGACCAGTTATCCAAGGACGGACAATACAGTATATCCGCCGTCTATCGGGATAAAGGGAATACTTGAGAAGTTCAGGAAGAGCCCGGAGTTTGGGGAAATAGCCGGCTCTATCCTGTCTCAGAAAAAGATAGTCCCGACCCAGGGGAAGAAAAAGGCAACGGACCACCCGCCGATATACCCGGTAGAGATCGCGGACAAAAGAAAGCTGAACAAGTACGAGTGGAAGATATACGAGCTGATAGTCAGGCGTTTCTTTGCTACCCTGTCTCCAAGCGCTGAAATAGAAACGGTCAAGGTGGCGCTAGACTACGAGGGAAGGAACTTCATCGCCCGAGGCAAGACTATTTTGGCTGCGGGCTGGCGCGAGTATTACCCCTACTCCAAGTCAGAAGAGGTTATCCTGCCCGAGCTGGAGGAGAAGGAGATAGTGAAAGTGGATGATATCAAGAACGAGCAGAAAGAGACCAAGCCCCAGCCAAGATACACGCCAGCTGCCCTGATCAAGCTGCTGGAGGACTTGAACCTAGGCACAAAGTCAACGAGAGCCGAGACACTCCAGAAACTGATTGATAGGGGATATATCGAGGGCAGGCAGAACTTCACCCCATCCAACGTCGCTTTTGGTGTGATAGATGCCCTGGAGCAGTACGTTCCTGACGTTACAAAACCGGACATGACCGCAAAGCTAGAAAAAGAGATGGACAAGATTGAGAGGGGCAAGCGCAAGAAAGAGGATGTTGTGCTTGAGTCGAGAAAGCTCCTGACCAAGATACTGAACCATTTGCTTGAGCACAAGGAGAGCATAGGCGAGAAGCTGAAAGACTCGCTCAAGGCTGATAATGTTCTGGGCAAATGTCCCGCTTGTGGCGGAAACCTGATTATGATAAGGATGAGGAAGGGCACGCGCTTTGTCGGCTGTTCCGGCTACTCTAATGGCTGTCGTACCTCATTCCCATTACCCGCCAAAGGAACCATCAGGCCGTTAGGTACGCTATGCCCGACCTGTAACTTGCCGGAAATAGAGGTCCAGTATTTCAAGAGGAGGCCATTCAGGATGTGCATCAACCATAAATGCGCTTCCAAGGCCAATTGGGGCAAAAAGAAGGCGAAGAAAGATGAAAGTAGAGCTAGACCCAAGAAAATCAATCCATGAGAACGCAGCTTCATATTACGACAAATCGAAGAAGATGCGGGCAAAGATAGAGAGTTTGAAGAAAGCGATTGACGTCACCAAGAGGCTGGTCGAGGCGGAAGAGAAGAAGACCGCTGAAATGCCTGAGAAGAAAGTAGTGAGAGAAAAAGACTGGTTCGAGAAGTTCCACTATTTCGTCACCCAAAACAGTTTTATGGTGCTGGGCGGGAAGGACGCGAAGAGCAACGAGATTATAGTAAAAAAACACCTAGAGGCCAGCGATTTGTATTTTCACGCAGATATAGCGGGCGCTCCTTCTGTTGTCTTGAAGAACGGCCAGAACGCGCCGAAAGAGGATTTGGAAGAGGCGGCAAGGTTCGCGGCGAGCTTCTCATCTGCTTGGAAGAGCGAGCTAGGCGCTGTCGATGTCTTTTGTGTCAAGCCGGAACAGGTCCATACTGCGGCTAAATCCGGCGAGTACCTGGCGAAGGGCAGCTTTGTGATAACCGGCGAAAAGACGTATTTCAAGAAAGTCACACTAGAACTGGCCATCACCTATATCGCTGGAAAGCTCCTCATAGCGCCGGTCGAGACCATCAGGAAAAGGTCCAACCAGTATATAGTCCTGAGGCCGGCAAGAGAAAGCAAGGGAGAATCGGCGAAGAAAGTGCTGCATCTGCTTAAGGCGATGTTCCCCGGGACGCAGATAGACCTGGATTGGGTGCAGCAGTTATTGCCCAACGGCGGCTCAAAGCCGGTAAAAAGCTAAGGTATTTAAAGAACAAATACAAAAAATATAACACCGTTATACCGGAGGCAGCAAAATGGTGACTAAAGTCCAAGTTCTAGAGGCTCTCAAAGAGGTCTACGACCCAGAATTCCCGGTCAGTGTAGTCGATTTGGGCCTCATTTACGATGTGAAGATAGCCAAAGGCAAGGTCAGCGTTAAGATGACCCTGACCAATCCCGGCTGTCCCATGAGCGCTGTCATAACCCAGATGGTGCGGGAGAAAGTAGAGAGCCTTAAGGGAGTAAAGGAGGCGGACATAGATTTGGTGTTCGAGCCCAGATGGACGCCCGATAGATTATCTAAAGAGGCGAAAAAGAAGTTCGGCTTTGCATAATCAGCTTTAAATGTAAGTTAGTGCTATTATTAATCCCGTGATATTATGCCCGAATCAAAAAATGTCATCGACCTCAAGGTGACAGAGGCGTTGCAGAACGATGTGGGAAGAGGAATCGTTAGACTGGACACCAAAGCCAGAAAGGAATTGGGCGTCACGTCAGGCGACATAGTCGAGATTCAGGCGAAGAAGACAACGGGCGCCATCGTCTGGCAATCCTATCCGCAGGACGAGAACCTTGGCATTATCAGGATGGACGGTCTCCTGAGGCAGAACTCTGGTGTCGGAGTCGGGGATGTCGTAAAGGTCGCTAAAGCAAAAACGGTCAAGGAAGCGAAGAAGGTCCTGTTCGCCCCGATACAGGCGACTAGGTTCACCCAAGAGTTCGCTGATTACGTCAAGCGAAGGCTCATAAACATGCCCATAACCAAAGGGGATAACGTTGTTGTGGGAGGTTTCGGTTCCCCGCTCATTCTTCACGCGATTAAGGTCACACCGCCAGGCATAACCCAGATAACAGAGCAGACCGCGGTTAGCCTGCAGGAAGAACCGACGAAAGAGTCAGAAGGGGTCTCTTCCATCACTTACGAGGATATAGGCGGCTTGGGCGACCAGGTCAAGAAGGTCAGAGAGATTATAGAGCTCCCACTCAGGCACCCGGAGCTGTTCACTAAATTAGGAATAGATGCACCCAAAGGCGTTCTGCTGTACGGCCCGCCGGGAACAGGAAAAACACTGCTCGCTAAAGCTGTTGCCAATGAATCTGATGCTAACTTTACCTCGATTCAAGGACCTGAGATAGTCTCCAAGTTCGTGGGCGAAGCCGAGGAGAGGCTCAGGGACATATTCGCGAAAGCAGAGGAGAACGCGCCTTCCATCATCTTTATCGACGAGCTTGATGCAATCGCCCCAAAAAGGGAGGAAGTAGTGGGCGAGGTGGAGAAGAGGATTGTAGCCCAGTTGCTGACCCTGATGGACGGCCTGAAAGGCAGAGGGAAAGTGGTTGTACTAGGAGCTACTAACCGGCCCAATGCCCTTGACCCTGCCCTGAGAAGACCGGGCCGTTTCGATCGTGAGATAGAGCTTGGGGTGCCTGACAAGAAGGGCAGGAAAGAGATACTGCAGATTCACACCAGGGGCATGCCATTAGAGAAGGATGTTAATCTAGATGAGTTAGCTAATATCACCCACGGCTATGTCGGAGCTGACCTTGCCGCGCTCGGGAGAGAGGCTGCGATGAAGACTCTCAGGCGGATATTGCCGAAGATTAATCTCGAGGATGAGATGATACCCATGGAGATACTGGAGACACTCAGAGTGACTAGAAAGGATTTCATGGATGGCTATAAAGAGGTCCAGCCGACAGCCATGCGTGAAGTGATGATTGAAGTGCCCAACGTCAAGTGGGACGACGTTGGCGGTCTGGAATCCGTCAAGAAGGAACTGAGGGAGGCTATCGAGTGGCCGCTGAAGTATCCGGAGATGTTCAGGAGAATGGGCATAAAGCCGCCGAGAGGAATATTCCTTTACGGCCCGCCTGGCACTGGCAAGACGTTACTGGCCAAGGCAGTGGCTAACGAGTCTGAGGCTAACTTCATCTCTGTGAAAGGGCCGGAGATATTCTCGAAATGGGTCGGCGAGTCACTGCCTTATGATGAGGAGGTTTTGTTAATCGATAGTAATGGTCTAATACAACGAGAAAAAATAGGGGAGATTGTCGAAAACGAACCTACTGTTTTATCCCCCACAGTTACTGATGACTTCGTGGCCAAGAACTCGAATGTTATTGGTTTCATTAAACACAAAGCCCCACCCTACGTCGATGTTGTAAAAACTGAGACCGGGAGAGAGGTGAGGGTTACAGGAGGACACAGCTTATTTGTGAATCGCGCAAATCAGTTTTCAGAAGTGATTGCAGACGAAATAATCCCAGGCGAGACAAGAATAGCCATCCCAAAGAAAATAGTGGCTCCACAAACCATGGAAAAGATAAACTTCATCGAGTGCTTGAGAGACAACGACCATAACCTTTACATAAGTAATGCACAGCAACTAGTGGGCAAGGCAATTTCAAAGTTAGGAAACAAAAAAGCAGCTGAAATACTTGGGCTTGATGAAAGGAACACATATCATTATCGCACTAGAGCAGCAATCAGAGTCTCAAAATTCATTAAGTTGATGGAAGCAGCTAACATTGGATTTGCTCCATCCAAGCTTGTTGTAAACTCTTATATCAGAACTCATTCTTTGCCAGGCACCATCAAACTAGATAAAAACCTTTCCACTTTCCTAGGTTTCTGGATCGCAGAAGGATCGTATCATGCTGGAGGCGTCCGTCTAAGCCTTTCAAAAACTGAGTCGGCAGAAATAATAAACCTGTGTAAAAAACTTTTTGGCAAAGTTGAGATTTATGAGAAAAAAGGCTTCGATTCTCTTGACATCTACATAAACTCCAAGACTTTGAGGGTGTTTATGCAAGACATTCTGGGCATGGGGGGTGGTGCAAAAAACAAGCGCATACCTGTCCACATAATGTCTGCTCCATTAGAGTCAATAGCGGGTTTCTTAGGGGGATATTTCAGCGGTGATGGTTACTTTAGTGGGAAGTACATAGAAGCATCCACAGTGAGCAAATCACTTGCAAATGATTTGATGACAGCATTGCAGTACTTCAGTATTGTTGCTAGATGCCCAACTAAAAGAGAAAGAACAGAGAGCATTTCATATAGGGTCAGATTCCTATGGTCAGGATTCCTCAAAATATTCATCGATAAAATAGGATTCTTCGACAAAGCAAAAAATGAGAAAGTCAAGGAGTATCTTAAGAACATGAAACTCATCAGAGTACTTCAGAGTCCAGAACAGAACATGAGCGGTGACGTTTATTGGGACAAAGTAGTTAGCGTAAAGCGCGAACCATACACGCAACCATTCGTGTATGACATAAGCATAAACCCAACAGAGCGTTTTATAGCAGGATTTGGCGGGGTGCTGGTGCATAACTCCGAGAAGGCAATTAGAGAGACGTTCAGGAAGGCCAGGCAAGCAGCGCCATGCATCGTCTTCTTCGACGAGATAGATGCGATAGCCCCTAGGAGAGGAATGGATATGGGCTCTCATGTCACAGAGACCGTGGTCAACCAGCTCCTTTCTGAGATGGACGGACTTGAGGAACTGAAAGAAGTGATTGTTATAGCTGCCACCAACAGGCCTGACATGGTCGACTCTGCTCTATTGAGGCCAGGAAGGTTCGACAAGCTGATCCTGATTCCTGCGCCCGACTTAGAAACGAGAAAGAGGATATTCGAGGTCCATACTAAACGAGTTCCTATTGCCAAGGACATCGATTTGGACAAGCTAGCTAAACTTACTGACAGTTATTCTGGAGCAGATATAGAGGCGGTTGTCAGAGAGGCCGCCCTAAATGCCTTGCGCGAGAACAAGCAGGCCAAGATAGTCGAGCAGAAGCACTTCGACAAAGCCTTGAAAGAGGTAAAGCCCAGCCTAGAGCCCAGCGTCATAAAGGGGTATGACAAGTTCAAGACCGAGGCCATAGGGGCGGAATTCGCTTAACTTATTCTAGAAAAGGCCGAGTAAGACCTGCGGGAAGAAGAAAAGCACTGCAGCCGTGCCTATCACCAAAAACCATATAGTCGGGTTCCATCCGATGACCTTCGACCCGTCTAATGGAGGCATGGGCAGGAGATTGAACATCGCCAGGAAAAGGTTTATCTGAAATCCCCACGCGCCCAACTCTTGCAGGAATGTCTGCGACCCTAACGCCAGCGGGAAGAAGAGTAATGCCAGCAGGATGTTAGTCAACGGCCCAGCAACGCTTATCAGGCCGTTCTCGCGCCTGGTCAGGTTCTGCTTGTAGATGTAGACGGCGCCGGGCGCAGCGAAAACGAACCTGCCTCCGGTGGCTATCGCGAATATCAATGCCAGCACCAGCCCCTCGACCCACATCTTGTAGAACGCCTTGCAGCCGAAGCGGATGGCCACCAGCTTGTGTGCTATCTCGTGCAGGATGAAGCCAAGCCCCACGGTCAGGAGAATCAGCGGAAAGCTCTGGAGAATCGCCAGCGAGAACGCTAGGGAGATAGTTACAACTGATATTGCCATCTGGATTATCTCTGATTTATAGAAAGCCATAGCCTATTTTGGCCCGAGCTGGATTAAATACTTTTCACTTTTTCTAACCAGACTATATCGCAAAATCGTTTTATATAATCCTAATTAGAACATCCTCATGGAAAACAGGGCGCAGCTCTCCCTCGAGCTGATAATAATCATCGCGGCGATAATAGCGATAGCGCTCATCATGTTCAAGGCGCTCTCCGGAAACGCCAGCACTGCCGCGGAAAGACTGGGCAAGGACACGGACTCAGTGCTTGACGAGATAGAGAAACTGATAAAATGAGAGGCCAGCTTTCCTTAGAGCTGTTGTTGGTAATGCTCACCGCGATAGTCATGCTCTCTTTCTTGGTGCCTCAAATCCAGAAGGTAAAAGACCTAAGCGACTACGCCTTAAGCTCTCGCAACGCCCAGCTGATTCTGGACAAACTCTATTATTTCTGCGAGAGAGCGCAGATATCGGGAGAGGTCCAGAGCCTGATAATCAATGCGGTTTCAAACTACTCGCTGAGGAGCACAGGAGACTCTCTCATCATAGAGTTTGGAAACAAGAGCCTATCCCGGCAGGGCTTCGGCTGTATTGTATCCCAGAACCTATCGAAAGGGAGCACCAGCCTAAAGCTAAACCCAGGTCCTTAGCTCTATCTCATTGCCTGAAAAATGCCTGGTTATTCTGACAACAGCCATTCCATCCTCTCCGAATTCCTTGGCACCATTCCTGAAGAAAGAGTAATGCAGCCCCAGCTCGCTAAGCAGCCCGAAACAGCTTTTGGAAAAATCCGCCTTTTTGGAGCACACTTCCATCATGTCCTGCGACAACCGGTAGAGGTACTCTTGCGACAGGCTTTCGTTCTGGTCAAGGAAGAGCATCAGGACGCTGCTGAGACCAATCGCTATGATGAACGACAGCAACGCATCTACTGTAAACACAAATCCCCTACTTGGCTGAGATTTCAAGCACGCACACCTCTTCTCCGCATAGAGCGATTCTCCTTACCAGGGCCCCACCGACAGCATTCCCAAAACTCAAAAGTCCCTTGTCCCCGCTCCTTAGGCTCAAGTAGACGTCATAATCTTCAAGCAATAGATTTTGTTTCATCTCCTCCAGGCTCAATCGGCCAAAGTCCGCTATCTTATCCAGCGAAAGGACATGATGTTTCAATGTGTTTTCAGAATAGTCCGCCAGTTCTATCGCTATCAGTTTCTCGCTGGCGTCCAATAGTCTTTTCTCTTTCACGAAGTTTTGATAACTCTCGGTCATAGTCCTGTTCGATAGAGAGCTTACGTTAAGGAAGAAAAAGAACATCAGCAAGATTACAAAAAAGGCTATTGTGACATCGAGCATGAAAACCTGCCCTTTCAAAACCATCTTCTCACCCCAGCGACCTCGAGGCTAGCAATACCGCTTATGTTCGAGAGGCACCTAGCGGTCAGGTTTGTACCGTTTTCCTCAGAGATTATCGTATTGCCGGAAGTCTTTAGGTTCGGCAGACTGAAAGAGAAGCTGAAATTAGCAGTCTTCCAGTTGAAATAGACCAGATTGCAGGCAGAAGACACCCGTTCGAGATCCATTTTTGTCTTGGTCTGGGTCACTTTTTTGCCAATCTCTTTCAGGCTGTTCTCCTGGCTCCCCATCAAAAATTGCACTATCAAAATCATGGTCAGAAAGGCTATCAAGAACTCCAGGAAGATGTGGCCCCTCATTCTACCACCGTGCCCTCGGGAATCAGAACCTTGAAATTTGTGTTATGGACCTTTCCCTCGAACATAAAGGCTATCCTGTATCCAACCAGGCTGTAAGGAAAACTAATCAAATCCTCATCTTTCAGCATTACCTTTTTCTCCTTCAAGTCGACGTGCAGGAAGTTAAGGCATGGCTCTATCTCGCTGGTGATGCTCGGGGCTCTGGAATAGTCGGTTGGATCGATATATCCTATGTAAAGGGAAAAGTCGGGATAGCTTGCAAACCAGCCCTTGACCAGCTGGCAGACATATTCCCGAGCAACCATCTCCCCTTTTTTGGAATGGGGCACCTTTGGGAGGCTCTCGAGCGCTTCTTTCACGGTCAGCCTAAAGCCGTTCTCCAAATCGTACGTCTCTTCGTTAATCCTCTGAGCCAAGTCGATATCATTCTTCATCTCCTGGGTTCCGATATAGACCTGGTTATAGATTTTCATATCCCTGGCGAGAAAAAGAACCATAGCCAGTACTAAGACTATCGAAAGAAAGCCGCGCATGATAGAATTCCAGACCGATTCTATATTACATTTTTGCAAACCATATTCGTTAAATCAAGTTAAAACAACAAACTTTTAAATATGGGAGACATCAATAAATCATGCCCATTTTTGAGAAGAAAGAAGGAGAGAAACTCAAGATTAGAGAGATATTGGACATTATTTTTGACATGCTCTCCAGCGACGTGCCTGAGGCGAAAATACTCGGCATGCTCGAAGAGATGGGCATGGGCGATGAAGAGGCCCGACAGACTCTTTCTGCGGCGAAGGCAAAATATGAGGCGTTGGTCCAGTCTTCACTCTCCGCAGCCGTCGATAAACTCCTTTCGAAAGAGAAAGAGGAACTCATGGAGCGCGTAGACTCAAAGGTCGAATCGCTCAGGAAAGACTTGCTACTAAAGGTAGACATTAAATCGCCAGAACAGCGAAAGTACACGGAAGACAGGATAGCGGAAGTGAACCAAGAAGTGAACACCCTGAAGAGCGACCTGTTCAGCACAAAGATCGAGGTCAACACCCGGCTAAAGGCAGTGGAAGAGCAGGCAGGCGTCGGGAAGAAGAGGACCGGAGAAGTGCTAATCTCAGCGGTGGTCATGATCGTGGGTATACTGGTGCTGTTCTACGGGCTGAGCCGGGTGCGGGAGCTCGTGATGCCGTTCGATGTTCAGAAACTGCCGGATATGTTCCTCTACCTGATAGTGGTCTTGATAGGACTGGTCATCGCGATAGTCGGGTGGAAGAAATACCCGCGTGAGGTCAGGGAGTATAAGCCGGCTGGAATGGAGTATGTGAAGTAGGGATAGGATGGAAGAACTCAGGGAAAAGAGAGACAAGCTAAATTCTAAGGTCAAAGAGCTCAACGACGAGAAGGGACGGCTAATCGAGGGTATAAAGAAGCTGAACTCTGTCATCAGGGAAGAGCGCCAGCAAAGAGACAAAGCCAACGAAGAGGTCAAGGGGCTCAAAGAGAAGAGGATAACGTCTTTTGAGGAAATCAAGAAAATCAAGATAGAGCTGGACGAGCTGATGACGGTTCTGGAGCGCTTCAAGGACTCCATGGGCGGATCCTATCGCCGGCTGAAGGAAGAGCTGAATCAGATGGAATGGGAGTACCAGACCGAGGTGCACTCCTTCAAGAAAGAGAAAGAGCTGGTCAAAGAGATGGATACGATAGAAAAGGAGATAGCCAAATCCGAGCTGCTCTACGACAAGAAGAGGAAACTAACCAATCTCCAAAGGCAACTTAGAGACCTGTATACAGAAGCGAACGTCTATCACGGCCTGCTGATCAACCGGGCGAAAGAGAGCGAGAAGCACCACGACACGATGATGAAATCCATTAAAGAGATAGAGAAGCTCGAGAGTTCTTTGGACAAGCTGAATACGGATGTCAAGAAATCAAGGGAAGAGGCGGACAAGTACCATAAAGAGTACGCCAAGGAAGCCGCCGAGATACCGAAGGATGAGAACCTAGAGGCGCTGCGCGGAAAGGCTGAAGAGATACTCGCTAACTTCAAGGCCGGAAAGAAGGTTACTATGGAAGAACTGGCTCTGCTCCACAAGTTCGACCTTTACTGACTATTTTTTTCATGATTAGGGCGTCCCTTTCCAGATATGGGGACTCACAGATCATGGTTATGTCTGTTTTTCTTCTGATGAGCAGTTCGGCTATCTTCCTGTAGTCCGGCTTTCCAGATAGGATGGGCAGGTGATTCCTCTCCCCGCCAGGGCCGTAGTTGATGCCGGAAAAGTGTGAGTGCAGGTGCTTGAGTTTCTTTACTTTATCCATAACCCCATTATAATCTATTTTCCCCTGGGCCCTCGCATAGAGGTGGGCGAAATCTATGACAGGCACGCAGTTCTTCAGGTCGCGATTGACTTTCATTATCTCGTCG
Organism: Microcaldota archaeon; assembly: GCA_964456465.1. GTDB lineage: Archaea > B1Sed10-29 > B1Sed10-29 > B1Sed10-29 > CAYVZL01 > CAYVZL01. The sequence continues at coordinate 10,192 of CAYVZL010000006.1, read as the reverse complement.
ACAGTGCCCCATGCGGTTAGCTTACCCGTGGTCTCTAACCCGAGCACAACAGAGGTCTTCTTCGCCATCTCAGAACAGGCTTTATAGATCAACTCGTGCGCCCTATCCCTGTCCTTTCCATAATAGCCAGCATGAAACACGACTATAGAGGCACCCATCCTCTCCGCCCTGTCGCAGCAGTCCATAATCCTTTTCATGCTGGCCCTGGCTTTCGCCGGATTGGCCAGGTTGATATAGTATGGGGCGTGGATGCTCAGCTCTACCCCCAAGCCCTTGTTCAGCAACTTCAGCTTTTCTGCCCGCTCCTTGTTCATCCAAACCTGCCTGACGAACTCTACCTCTTCCTCTAGCCCGTTCTTTTTCAGCCAGACAAGGGCATCTTCCGTCTTCTCGCAGACCGAAGGAGTGCCGGCTACCCCTATCCTGATTGTCATAACCCTATTAGACAACAAGCTTAAATATACTTTTCTCGTTTTCTATACCATGGCTAACCAGATATGCCCTATAGACAAGAAGAAAAAGAGCGATTTGGTCTGTAAACATCGCCACTATAAAGGGGGCAAGTACAAGCCATGCGAGCACTACAAAGGAGCGGGCTGTGCTCATTCAAAAAAGTATGGGGAGGAGAAGAAATGACCTTGACTGAAGATGAAGAGATGGCCTACAAGCTGGTCGAACTCTATGTGAGAGAGATTTCGCAGAGAGGAGAGAAGAGGCAGATGGGGCTAGACACGATAATCAACGCCTACTTCTATACCCTGATGAGGCTCAAGAAAAAGAAAGAGGAAATGGGCATAATGGAGCCGGTGGTGGAGAGAGAAGAGGAGAAGCTGGAAGAGAGCATAGAGAAAGTCTATTTCCCAGAGGCAGACGAGCAGTTCAAGTTTGAATAGCTATCTAGTGAGAATCTTAATCACGTCATTGGATTTGAGAATATACTCTTTCCCAATCTTTTTCCTACTTTTAGCATCGATAGCCCCAATAAAGGCCTTACCTATGTCGCTATGCACCTTGAACGCCAGGTCGAGCGCTGTGGAGCCAGTCCTCATCAGATAGACATCGGGGAGTATCTTCCCGTTGCTATCGGAATAGTGGTGTTCGTCCTCCACCGGGTAGACCGGGATATAAGTCAGTTTTTCAAATATCAGCTTGTTAATCACCTGCTGGACGCCGGTGCCCCCGTACTTTTTCAGAATATTGTCTCTGATGAAGTTCAACGCGTGCTCCTGCTCGGGCGGAAGGCTCTTGAGAGTTTCGAAATCAGAAGACCCCGGCACATAATGGATCAGACCGGCCCTATCCGCTTTTCTCAGAGCTAATTCGGCCTCTGCGCAGACCGGGGTTATGTCATACTTAGCCTTCAGCCGGTTATAGTTGTCCCAAGAGCTTTTCAGGTCTATCTTGTTCCCAGCGAGTATGATCGGCTTGTTGACCTCCCTTATCCTACTCGCCAGGTCAAGCAAATCCGAATAGCCCCTCTCGACTATCTCCCTTATCTTTTCCTGATGCACGCCCAAGCCAGATAGTTGTTCGTAGATTACCTCATACATTGGTCTGCCTTGTTTCACTTTCCTATCGATGTTGTCCCAGTTCTTTTTCAGTATCCCCTCCATCCAGTGGTCTATCTCCTTCTCCAAAAAGATTATGTCCTTCTCCGGGTCATAGCCTGAGCTAGGATTGCCACCCGCGTCTGTCGTCCCGGATAGGTCAAAAACATGGATTAATCCCTCCGCCTCCATCAAATCGGAGAGGAATTGGTTGCCCAGACCCTTTCCCAGATGGGCGTCCGGTACCAATCCGGCCACATCCACTAGAGTTATCGGAATCAGCCTAACCCCGTTCTCGCACTTGGAATTCTTTGGGTTACATTTGAGCCCGAACTCCTTTTCGACACAGTCTCTCCTGGCGTAACTGACACCTACATTTGGCTTTATCGTGGTAAATATCCTATTGCTTATCTCGACATCCACCATAGTGGCGGCGCTGAACGCCGTCGACTTCCCAACATTGGTTTTACCCACAATTCCAATCTTCATAGAAATCCTATTATTTATAGCCGGGCATAATTAAAACATGCTCTGGTCTGAAAAGCACAAACCTCGGAAGTTGGAGGATATCATAGGACACACCCAGGCAGCCGAAAAGCTAACCGAGTGGGCCAAAGCCTGGACTAAGGGGAAAAAGCAGAAAGCCATAGTCCTATCCGGCGGCGCAGGAGTCGGCAAGACAGCGATAGCCCATGCGCTGGCCAATGAATTCGATTTTGAGCTCTTTGAGATGAATGCGAGCGATGTGAGGGACTCCAAGACTATCGACAAGATAGCCGGACTAGCCGCCGTCTCACGGACCTTCTCCGGCAAAATGAGGCTGATTCTTTTTGATGAGATTGACGGGCTCACAGGGACAGAGGACAGGGGCGGGGCTTCGGCAGTCGGCAGGATTGTGAAAGAGCCGCAGTGCCTGGTCATATTGACAGCGAACGACATCTGGGACATCAAGCTAAGGGGGATAGTGTTTGCCTGCGATAGGATAGAGCTCAAGAAGGTGAATTATCTGTCGATAGCCAACTTTCTCGACAAGATAGCGAAGAAAGAGCATGTGAAGGTCGACAAGGAGATACTCAGGAAGATAGCGGAGAACTGCAACGGAGACATCAGGTCGGCGATAAACGACCTGCAGCAGATAGCCGAGGGGAGAGAGGAGATATCGGAGAAAGACGCAGAGATACTGATGAAGAGGGACAGGGAGGAGAACATGTTTGACATAACCCGGGTGATACTCAAGACGATGGACTTCAACACCTCCCGCAATATCCTGAACAGCACCAGCGAGGACCCGGATTTCGTCCTAAAGTGGATTGACGAGAACCTGCCGAAAGAGTACAAAAAGCCTGAAGACCTTTTCAGAGCCTATGAATACCTATCGAAAGCCGATATCTACATGGGCCGAATCCATAACCGCCAGCACTGGGGGTTCCTGAGATATGCAAATGACCTAATGAGCGCTGGGGTTTCTGTCTCCAAGGATGCGAAATACCCTGGCTTTACCATGTACAGCTTCCCTAGCGTCATCAAGTATCTGTCCTCTTCCAAGGCCGAGAGGGAGATGAGGAAAACCATCGCGGGAAAGATAGCGAAGGCAGTACATACTTCCACGAGAACCGCTATCCAGGACTATCTGCCCATGTATCTCGAGCTGATGAAAGATAAAGAATTAGCGCCAAGGATAGCTGCCCAGTTCGACCTATCTGAAGAGGAGCTCGAGTTCCTCAAGGCCAAGAAACCGAAAGAGATTTTAAAAGAAGCCGAGAAGATTAAAGAGGACTATATCAAAGAGCTGGTTTGATGGGGATACTGAAAGAGACTGCCGAGTGGATGGTTCACTTGTCCGGTTTCATAGTGATTGGAGTCAACTTCTTCTTACCTTTCGGCCTTCTCGAGAAAGCGATTATCTTCATTATAGGGGCTCTTCTCATCTACATGATCTGGATTCAATAGAGCTCGAGCTCGAAACAGGAGACAGGCACATCTATCTCGAATTTTGCAAGCACCTCAGGACCAACCTCGCCAATATAGCCGTGGGCAAACTCGCTACTCCTCCCTTTAATCATGAACGGCAAGTCCTTCCCCCTAACTTCGATTTTTTTGCCCAGCTCCCGGAATAGTCCTTCGAGAATGGATTTTGTCGCCGTATAATTGGCATTAGCGTCAGCGCATACGACGCAGGCCTTCTTGACCGTTCTGGTTTTGGTCTCTTCTTTCTCATCAACCACTACGGCATCCCCAACCTCAAACAAATTCTGCGGATACTTCTCATGCTTGTTGCCAGACAGAATCTCGAGCAGGCCAGGCAGAAGACTAGTCCTGACCATAGTTGTCTCCTTGGTCTTAGGATTGGCTATCTCGACCCTCTTGCCCTCTTTGAGCAATAGCCTATGGTAATGCTTCTCCTCATTCGTTAGCATGAAGGTCATAACCTCCTGCAGCCCAAAGCCGATTAGAGCCTCTCTGACCTCATCCGCCTTCGCCTCTTCCGGGTGCTTACCGCCAATCGTTGGGAAGATTGTCTTTCTGGGTTTCAAGTTCTCATAGCCATAAGCTATCGCTATGTCTTCTATCATGTCATCCTCATGTAAAACATCGCTCCTATAGCACGGTATCCTGGCCTTTTTCCCAACCAGGCCATAACCCATTCTCTCAAGAAGCCTTTTCCCCTCTTCCTGGCTGACCTTGACGCCGACCAGTTTCTCAACGTTTGCGAAGTCAATTTCTTTCTCCAGGACAGACAGGTCAGGAAGAATTCTATTGCCGACTTTGACCTTCTCGATTCTAGCGCCTCGGTCAGCGAACATGCAGACTAGAATGTTCAGCGCCTCGTTCAGAGTCTTTTCGCTCGAGCCGGTCATGTCTATAAACAGGTCTGTCGTCTCCTCATAGACGCGCGTCAGCTCACCGTTTATGATGGGCGGAAACGATAGGACGTCGCCGTTCTTGTCAGTGATTATCGGATACACATCAGCGCCCCCCAGAGTCCAAGCATAGTCTATTCCTTTCGGATGCCTTTCAAGTATCTCCTTAAGGTTCATCGCGATGTTCATGCCCAAAGGAACGAACGATATCTCCGTCGGCTTCACCGCCTTATAGATAAAGGACGGAACTACCTTGCTCAGATCATGAATGCCTATCGCCAATTTCTTCCTCTTCCTGCCGAACGTCTCATGGAGCTTCTCCTGTATCTGCATCATCGACCTTATCAGCGAATCATCCACTTTCACGTTTCTGATGACTGCGCATACAATATGGGGCCTAACTCTTTCCACCGATTTATCCACCCCCACCACTATCTTCGGCTCTGACGCCTTGTACTCCCTCAGACCGGGCTCAACGCCAATAAATGTCTTAAGGCTCCTGGCCAGCCCCTCTACAGATAGCCAGTCAGGTCTGTTAGGTGATATGTCTATGAACATCTTGTCTCCCTGAACATCCTCGACAGAAGCGCCCATCATCGATAGTCTCTCGGCTAGCTTGTCTTTCTCCACTTTCTTGCCAACGAGTCCGCAAAGCTCGTTATAGTCCACCTCAATCATTGACATTTCTGATCCATCCCAGACTGTTCTTGTAGATTGTTCTGATATCCTCCAGCTCATCCATAATCATTAGTGGTCTTTCCCCGCCAAGCCCCCATGCCAGGACGTTTGCGTCTATTCCCAGCGGTTTGACCACTTCTTTCCTGAAAACCCCGGCTCCGCCCAGCTCCAGCCAGCTCTTCTTTTTCTCGAAGTATATCTCCACTTCCACGCTCGGTTCTGTATACGGGAAATAGCTGGGCTTGAACCTGACTTTCTCGAAGCCCAGTCTTGAATAGAAATCCTGAAGAACCCCAAATAGGTCTACCAGAGTAGCCTCTTTGTCTATCACTATTCCTTCGACCTGGTAGAACTCGGGAAGATGTTTATAGTCCAGAACCTCATTCCTGAACACCTTGTCTATCGAGAATACTTTTACTGGCAGCTCCTTGACTTTGGTCAGCTCGCGGCAGGTGGTGGCCGTGGTATGGGTCCTCATCACCAGCTCCAACGCGCTCTTCGGGTTCCACTTATACTTCCAGCCCTCTTCATGCGCTTTCTTGATGTTCTCCAAATACTTTTCCGGCGGTTTGTCAGCTTCTTTCGGTTCTTTGGTATAGAAGGTGTCCTGCATCTCCCTGCTCGGATGGTCCTGCGGAACGAAAAGCGCGTCGAAGTTCCAGAAGCTTGATTCCACTATAGGTCCTTTGATTTCTCGGAAGCCCATCTCGATAAAGACACTCCTCATCTTGTCTATCATTTTCCTGAACGGGTGCTTCTTGCCGCCATAGACAACAGGAGCTGGCACTTCCACCTCATATTCGCGCAGTTTCACATCTCTCCATTTCCCCGTCGTCAGCATGTCGGGAGTAAGCTGTGATATCTCCTTCTCCAGGACTATACCCTTTTTGATGATCTCCTTTCCCCTGAAGGTTAGCTCCATAACTCTCTCAGTATATTCTTTGAACTCGAGTATGCTCCCCCTTTTCTTGAGATGGTCCATTTCTTGCGCCATCTCTTTGGACACTATCTTCTTGTGTGCGATGAGCTCCAGGACAGTCTCTTGTGGCATCCTTTTCTTTAGATAATCCTGCCCGGCCTTGGTCAGCTCCAATTTCCCCTCTTTTATAGAAACAGCGTTCAGCTTCTTCAGCCACACGATAGCTATCTTCACTATGTCGTGGCTCAGGCTATCGTCCAGTTCGGCGATAGTCCTGCTCTCTTTCAGCAGCTCCAGAACCCGCCTCTCAGGAAAGCCGTTAGCCAGATAGTCTTTTCCTTCAAAATCCAGCTCTATCCGCTCTTTTACATTCTCCTTTATGTCTATTAGTTCTTTCGAGGCGAGCCAGGTAGACGCGCGGTTTATAGATGCTTCCGGCAGGCCCGTACTGTCAATCAGCTCTAGCGTGGTCTGTTTCGGCGTTTTCTCTAGAGCGAGTAGAATGTGCTTCTCATATTCGGACAAAGACACTTAAACCCCTCGTTTCGGCATCTCTATTTCCTCTTCCCCACCAAAGCTCTCGCCGATAAGTCCTATTATCGGTTTTCTGTAGATGAGCATCAGGACCAATATCACGATGACGGCCGCGCTGTACACCGGGTTGTTGTAGAAGAAATCGTAGGTAGAACTGAGGATAGTGTCTATGTCAAGTTCTCCCACGTTCTCCTCGACTTTATATTTGACATCGAATCGGTTGTCTATCCTTGAGCCGTACCATATAAGGGTGTACTGGTCATCAATCATTGAGCTTTGTGATGGCGAGGGGGTGACATCCATTATGTTCGTCTTCTTGATAGTAGGATCAAACTTAAGCTGGAGTTCGGTCTTCCACGGGATTATGAACTTGTCTATCGCTGGCTGGTAGAATGAGAACTTGCTCTGGTTCACCTCGAAAATGATATCCCTCCCGACTTTATCCACCCTCGTCGAGAAACCAGAGATATCATAATTGACTATGACATTGTTCCCAAAATTGCCCGCTCCGGCGGTAGAAGCGGATGTTGTCAGGCTTCCAATATCGCCGATCAAGGTTGTTCTTATTTCTGCAAAGAAAGTCTGCCACATGGACAGGTCAGTTCGGGTCTGTTTCGCTATACTCTCGAAAGTCTCATATTCAGTATAATTCAGCTGCAGCGTGTATTTCTCGCTCACGTGCGCATTACCGCCCCTATCGACAGTAACCACAACCGTGTGCCCGGCCAGCTCTTTTCCGAATCCCATCGAAATTACGACTAGAAAGCACAATAAGATAGCAAGTTTTCGCATACCCCTATTACACCACCATGAAATTTAAACCTATATTCTTTTTATTGCTATTCCCACATATAGCTTTTTATTATACCTCACGCAATAACTTACTTGGAGGATATGCAATGTTTGAAGACGAAAAGAAGAAGGTACCTGTCGGAAAGATTGCCCACTTCTATAGCAAGATAAGCGTGGCGGTTCTAGACCTTTCAGACACCTTGAAGCAGGGCGACGAGATTGTCATCGAGGGGCACGGCAAGGAAGTTAAGCAGAAAGTTGACTCGATGCAGATAGAGCACCAGAATGTCCCTGTAGCTAAAAAAGGCCAGTCGATAGGTCTTAAGACAACTGATGTGGTCAAAGAAGGAGACCTAGTATTCAAACTAGTATAAAGGCTCACCAAAACCCTAAACCTCTATTTTCATGAAATCGTTAGCTATATCTGTATTCCTAAATATCTCCCTGGCCTCTTTCTCCAGAACCTTCGGGTTGTCGTCATATCTAGGGCTAATGTGGGTGAGTATCAGTTTTTTGACGCAGGCTTTCTTGGCTATCCTCGCCGCGTCCTTGGCAGTCATATGCCCGTAATCATGCGCCTTCTCCTTGAGCTCTTCGGCGAAAGTGGATTCGCAGATCAAGATATCCGCTCCTTTCGCTGCTTTGACTATCTCATCGCAAGGGATAGAGTCACCGGTATAGACCAACCTTATCCCTTTTCTAACCGGCCTTGAGACATCCTTCAGGTATATCGTCCTTCCTTTCCAGTGCACTTTCCCTTTTTCTTTCAGCTCCTTGTTAAGAGGGTTTCTTTCCAACCCCAAACGCCTTAGCTTTTCCTTGTCCAGATTGACCTCTACCTTCTCCTCGAACACGTAGCCGAAGCTCGGGCAGTTCGTGTGCTCCACCTTGAACGCGCTCATGCGGAAGTCCTCATCCTCGTAGACCAGACCTTCCTTGATCTCTTTGACGTGGATGTCAAAATCGCGAAAAGAGTATTCCCAATCAGCGAAAAAATCCACATACTTCTTAATACCATGAGGGCCGTAGATGGTCAATGGCTCTTTCCTTCCAAGAAACCCCTGCGTTTGGATGAGCCCGCCGATGCCGAGCAGATGGTCGCCATGGATATGGGTGATGAATATCTGGCTGACCTTGTACGGGGATATCCCTGCCAGAATCATCTGACGCTGGGTACCTTCTCCGCAGTCAAGCATGAAATTGTGGTTCAGGAACTTGACATGGATGCCCGGATGGTTCCTCAATTTAGTGGGGGCTGAGGTGCTCGTGCCAAGAAATGTTATGTCCATGTGTTCTAATTTGACGTCTGGGCTTTTTAACATTAACCTCTAAGCACATGTGAAGCGAATGTCAGAAAAACCGGGCGAAGATGTTCTCAAAATATAAGTCCCGAGAGGCACGGTCGTGGTTGCGGATATGCTTTCATACATCCTGACCTCATTAGTGGTAAGGCTCATCCCAATAACCACATCATTCTTCCCATCATTGTTAGCATCCCCAATAGCGACAGAATCAACACTAGTAGGTTCATCGGCTATATTCGTCTCTGCCCAGGCAATCCCGCCAAGTTTGTTCAGAGAAAAAAATACGCTCGCACCCGGATTAATGCCGGTTAGATTGATGTACGCAGGATAGGCGGAATCAGTGCCGTTGCTGCCAACTGCCCTGCCAGTCAGGTAATCCCTCAAATAAAAGGCTACGTTATTTATCACTCGGCCTCCAGTGTTTTTGACATCCAATCCAGTGCAGCCGTCCTTAGACAAATTCTTGTATACGCCAGTGATTACATAACCCCCCAGCGTCGTCTCTGCAAGAGCGGGCTTGACTGTATATGAGGAAACCCAGAACCAGGCAGTGACGCTCGCTATTACTGCTAGTGCTATCAACAGAGCGGTAGCCACTACTGGAGATATCCCTTTCATGCCACTCAATTAACTAAACATCACCGACTTTTTAACCCTAACTTTTTAATAGACCAACTGTCTTTTTACCATGATGCTATCCGATAGACAGATAAAGTGGTTGGCGGACAAGGTCGTAAATTATTCCATGAAAATAGGGACAAAGCCTAATCCTGCCTACTTGAAAGCTAGGAAAAAATATCGGTGGTTAGAAGGCACGTTTACTCTACGACAGGCGATTAGAAGATCTGGTCTATCAAAGAGGACTGTTGAAAAAGTACTCGCAAAATATTCTGATGTCGACTACGGCCCATTGATAGTCAAAAAAGGAAGCAGGCATCGCGTCAAAGACAGGATAGGGCATAACGTAGTAATCTCCTATAACCCTGCGACCAAGAAGCTGAAGGATGAGGTTGAAAGACTATGCTGGAAGAATGGAGCGCACGCAGCACCTCGTGAGATGAATGCCCAGAGCCTGAGAGAGTCCTTCTTGATTCCGCCATTAGATTCACTTTATGAGCTACCGAGCATGGCAAAAGCGACGCGAGAGCACATAGACTATCGCATCTATCTCGAGGCTGTTGAAAAGGAATTCTGGGCCAAAGGGATACCAGTTCCAAGGTTATTGGCAGGCGCACCAGCAACGCAACGAATCCATGAAATAGAGGACAGAAAGAAGGTGAGGTGGGTACTGGTTGGTTGGCCGCATCCTGAGACCGCGAAAGAGTTAGGCATTTCACCAGCCAAGTTCAGCAAGATAATGTTTGAATCTATCTGGTGCACTTTCGACAAGAAGACTAGGCAGATAATCAATAAGTACCATCGGCGTTTTGACGGTTCAAAGACGATAAAGATAGTGGCTAATGACGGAACTGATTTGACTTTTTCTGTCAAAAGAAGGAGATTCTTGAAGGACGACGGAATCCTATCTGACGAGGATATCAAGAATAGCGATGTGGG
>CAYVZL010000005.1:0-24492 GCA_964456465.1 Microcaldota archaeon | reverse complement strand
TATCGTGGTATAATGATGCGGAAATTGGTCGTTTTCCTGATACTTTTATCCACTGTTTTTGCGGCTTGTGACGAGTACGTTAACTCGGCCGTTAATTACGGTCCTACCTGTGTTTACCCCCAATGCTTCGGCGCTGCGCAGTTTTACAAAGAGGCGGCATTTTGCTATGCTAATGAGAGCAACCCGGATTTCAACATGGACCTGGCCAGATTCTATTTCCAGAAAGCGGCCGATTACTACATCCAGAACATAGTAAACCTGCCCATTGGCGGCGACTATCCGCTCAGAGCACCCTCTTACGAGTACGCGGGAGACATGGAGGTCCAGCTAGGCAATTTCCTATTAGCTAGCAAGTACTATGATGCCGCAATAGCCGAATACCTAAAGGTGGACAACTTCGCAAAAGTCAACGAGGTCAAGACGAAAGAGGCTACCATGGGCCAGGAGCCGGCTGTAGTGCCTAAGACCGCAGAGGCGACCAGTTCGCAAAACCTGTACCTGGGAGCGTTCTTTTTCATAATCGCCGTGATAGCCTTGGCATTGTTTTTCTTCAGGAAGCGCAGCCCGCCGAAAGAGGAGTTCCAGCCTATACGTAGCGAGCCGAGTTTCAAGACAGAGCCTGAAGCGCGTGAAGAACCGGCGAAAGAATCTGCCAAAGAGAAGATGCGCGACAAGATACGAAAGAAGTACGGCTTGGAATAGCTTTTTATAACTCGAAGACAGAACAATAGCATGGAACCTAGTTTTGAGATTATCGACCGAGATCTAGCCGGGAGGATTGCTCGACTAAAGACTAACCACGGAACGATAGAAACGCCCACAATCCTGCCAGTGATAAATCCGAACAGGCTGGTTATCGCGCCCAAGGATTTGAAGAGTTATGGAGCAGAAGCCCTGATTACCAACAGCTATATTCTCTGGAAGGATTACCAGCAAGAGGCTATCGACCAAGGGGTGCACAACTTCCTCGATTTTAACGGCCCGGTGATGACTGACTCTGGCGCGTTCCAGCTCATGCAGTACGGGGATATAGACGTATCGAACAAGGACATAATCAAGTTCCAGGAGAAAATAGGGGTGGATATAGGCGTTATTCTCGATATCCCGGTCAGTTCGCAGGAAAAGAAAGACATGAGAAAAGGCGTGCTGGAGACGATAAAACGGGCTAAAGAGGCGCAGAAGTATATCAAGAATTCAGAGGTGTTATGGGCAGGACCAATTCAAGGAGGAGTCCATTTAGATCTGCTCAAGAAGTCAGCGAAAGAGATGGCACGATTGGATTTTGCCGTCCATCCGATTGGCAGCGTCGTTCCTCTATTAGTCAAGTACAGGTTCGCTGAGCATGTGGAGATAATCAGGACTGTGAAAGATATACTTCCCTCCAATAGGCCCGTGCATCTGTTCGGGGCAGGCCATCCGATGTTCTTCTCATTCGCCGTTGCTCTAGGCGTTGACTTGTTTGATAGCGCCGCCTATTCCCTTTACGCGCAGGAAGGACGCTACATAACCCAGACAGGAACGGAGCAGTTGGATGAGTTGGACTATTTCCCATGCTCCTGCCCGATATGCTCCAAGCACACGCCGCAAGGAATGCGTGAATCGCCATCTAGAACGAAGCTTTTGGCGGAGCACAACCTATACGTCACTTTCGAGGAGATTAGGACCATCAAGCAGGCGATAAAAGAAAAGACGCTCTGGGAACTATTGGAACTCAGGTCAAAAAGCCACCCGTACCTGCTCGAGTGCATGAACCACTTCGTCAAGCACGCTGACTATATCGCCAAGCAGGACCCGATAACCAAAAAGCACTTCTTCTATCTCTCCGATTTTTCCAAACAGAGGACAGAAATAGATAGGACAAAGGAGATGACGAAGAAGATAAAAGGCAAAAGGATAGAGGTCAAGCCGTTCGGAAAGATACCCGCGACAGTCACCGAGTGCTATCCGTTCTCGCAGACGATACTTCCCGAAAGGGTGATGGTGCCCAGGACAAAGAACAACTTCGAGAAACTGAGAGACGTGAGCCTCTACTGGTTCGGGACCAATATTTTTGATGAAGGCATGAGAATAGACGTTTCAAGGAGAACGCAAAAGATAAGAGCGGTCTGGGATAAGGACAAATTGATTGCGACACTGAGGGCGCAGGATTTCATGATTCTTCTGCATGAGGGCTCGAAGATTCTCCACAAAAAGACGAAAAGATTCAGAGTGCAGATAGCAGATGATAAAGAAGTCGAGGGCTATATAAAGCAGGGGAAATCCGTTTTTGCCAAGTTCGTCAAGAAGGCTGATGAGAAGCTAATACCTGGTCAGCAGGCCTTAGTGGTCGACAAGAAAGGCCAGTTGCTAGCTTCCGGGGATTTAGTGCTAACCCCGAAAGAAATGAAAGAATTCAAGAGAGGGGTAGCGGTTAGAATACGCTGGGTCAACCAATGATCCAGTTGTCGCCATGCTTCTCGAGCTTTTCCCTCTCTTTCTTCAGTTCGTCAATCTGCCTCACAATCTCTATGCTGCCCAGATGCGACTTGATAGTTTTCAGCTTGTTCTCCAGCATATATATCTTCGCTTCAACCTCTTCTACTTCCCTGCTTTTTGGGCCCATATGAAAAACCCTGGAAATCCTAACATCCCCTTTATTCTCGCGTACTTCTTCACTTGTATTTCTCTGTGGTCTAAAAGGACGGCCCGAATATTTATAAAGCTTTTCTCGAGCTCGCGCCAGATGGGCTTGATATCGTCCATTATAGGGGAATAAACGCCTAAATGGCCGTTTTTCTTCAGCTTCCCCTTCAGCTTTCTTATCATCTTCTCCGGATGCTGCAGGTCTAGGAATACGGCATCGAAGCCAGATTCCCTGACATTGGCCACATCTCCCAGCCTCAGTTTTACATTCTTGTAGCCTCTGAGGTTTTCTTTCGCTATCTCATGGAACTGGTTGTTTTTCTCGTAAGACAGGACATCAGCGCCAATCTCGGCCAGGAACATGGTGAACCCCCCAGAGCCTGTGCCTGCCTCAAGGACTTTAGAATCGTGCTTTATGTCCAGCATGGCGCACATTATCCCAGAATCATAAGGGTAGATAGGTCTTGCGCCCATCTTCATCCTCTCAACTTTCTCCTGTATATTCATCTGAAACCACCATAAACTATTAAAAAACCTATGGCCATAACTATAATCGCACCAATTACAGCGATAGTTATCATATCCTTATCCGAGCCAAAAACTATAGGCAAGGGACCGATGACAACTACACCGCCGCTTTTTATCTGCGCCGATGATATGCTGCTTAGAGTTATTAAAACGATACCTATTATAATTAACACTATGCCTAATAACAGAAGAGTGTCCATATGAATAATATTTACGAAAGCAAACATTATAAAAAGTTGCTCATAATACCGATACTGCTGCTTGTTGTAATGCTGTATTATGTCCCGCAGGTAAAGTTCGGGATAGACCTGCGCGGAGGGATTCTGCTAACTGCTCCCTCCGCCCAACCAATAGATGCAGTAAAGCTCCAATCCCAGATGTCTTCCAAATTCGACCTTGAGGATTTGAACGTTAGGACAACGTCAGGTGCAACGCCTGGTTTCTATATCGAGCTAATCGGAGAGAAGAGCCTGCTGAAGGCGCAGGATTATCTTGAAGCAAAAGATTATCAGCAGGCCATAGACATCTCCAAGAAGTTCACAGGAGAACTAAATGTCACTGGGGACTTGCCGACACAGGCCGATACGTATTTCAGCAAGGCCAGAGAGAATTTCAAGAATGAACTGGCTATTTTCATATCCCAGCAGACCGGAGTCGATAGGGCTCAGTTCTCCGTGAATGATACCGGACCTTCGCTAGGGGCGTATTTCTTGGGTCAAGCGAAAACAGCCATAATCATTGCTTTCATACTCATCGCTATCCTGATTTTCTACTATTTCAAAACCCCAATAGTCTCTTTTGCGGTAATGCAGTCGGCTGCCTTTGACGCTGTACTGGGCTATGCTGCATTGGGCGCATTCAACATCCCGCTATCGCTAGCCACGATAGCCCCGCTGCTCATGTTGATCGGTTACTCGGTTGATACGGACATTATGCTCACTGATAGAATGCTGAAGAGGAAAGAGGGCACACCCGCAATAAGAGCGAGAGGAGCGATAGCAACTGGCCTGACCATGACCGGCGCAGCCATAGCGGCCATGCTGAGCCTATTCATAGTGTCCTCATATGCTAACATCACCATGCTAAGCCACATATCGTTCGTGCTCGTGGTCGGCCTGGTCGGAGACATAATAGCGACTTGGTGCACAAACGCGCCGATAGTCCTCTGGCATCTCGAGAGGAAAGCAAAGAAAGTGGTTTCATGAGCCTGCTGAAAGAGCTGTGGAAGGAAAGGAGCATCAAGATATTACTAATCTCATTATTAGTTTTGGGAGTCCTGCCCCTTGGTCTGAAAGGGCTGCAGTTCGGCATGGACTTCACGGGAGGCACCCTCATCCAGGTAAAATTGGACAAGAAGCTGGAGAGTCTAGAGATGCAGACCGTCCTAACCGTCCTCCAGACAAGACTCAACGCCTACGGCTTGAAGGACATATCAGTAAAACCCGCAGGGCAGGAGTACATAATAGTCGCAATAGCCGAGACCAACCCCCAGTCAGTCAACCAGCTGCAGTCGCTTCTCGGCCAGCAGGGAAAGTTCGAAGCCCTGTTCAACGGGCAGGTAGTCTTATCGGGCAATGACATAATCTCAGTAATATCAGACCCTCAGAAAGGCTACGGCGTTCAAGGAGTAGCCAATAACTATGAATGGATAGTGCCTTTCTTGCTCACAAACGATGCGGCAAACAGATTCGCGCAGGCGGTTGCTGGCCAATGCACGCCGTTACCTGGCGGAGAGCAGTGCAAGGAAGTGGTCTACATGTTCATAGACAGGCCGGAAAACGCCGTGATACTGATTAACCGCAGCCTGTATGACCTGGAGAAGACCATACCGGAAGATCTCGATGCATCAACCTCCACGATAGCTATAGAGGAGTTGGTTAAGAACTCGGGGGTTGAACTTATTGTGGCAGACACCCTGGACAACGACACCCTCGCGAGTATAACGAACAAGACGGTCGTGATTCCCGAAGGCTCTTTCGACCAGGAACTGCTAGAACAATACGCTTCGAAAGTCGTGGCGAAGTCAAAGGCAGCGAAATACTGGATAGTCAACGGTCTCAATCTCGAGAATATAGTCCACCTGACGCCTGGCATAACCGAGGGCAACCCAATAACCCAGCCGAGCATAACGGGCCGCGCCTCCACAATCCAGCAGGCAGTCGAAGAGCTCAATAGGGTCACGATTCTCTTGAAGTCAGGAAAACTGCCAGTATCGGTCTCGGTTGGCAGCGTTTCAACCATATCCCCTGCCTTGGGAGCCGATTTCCTTAAATACAGCGCGATAGCTGGGGGATTCGCAGGATTGGCTATAATAGGGATAGTCTTCATCAGATACAGGAACATCAAGATAGCCACGCCAATTATCCTGACCAGTTTCTCCGAAGTGTTTCTGATACTGGGCGTGGCCGCGCTGATAGGGTGGCAGATAGACTTAGTCTCCGTGGCGGGCATAGTCGCGGCGGTAGGTACTGGTATCGACTATCAGATCATCATCATAGACGAGATTCTAAGAAAAGAACAAGAGGCCATGCTATCAATAGTCGCTAAAATCAAGAAGGCCTTTTCTATAATCTTCATGGCAGCCGCTACCATCATCTTCGCGATGTTCCCGCTGATTTTCCTCGGGTTAGGCACACTAAAGGGCTTCGCTATCACTACCATCCTCGGCGTCCTAATCGGTCTTCTCATAACCAGGCCAGCATACGCCTCGATTGTCAACAAATTGTCAACAAAATAGAGCCTATAACGCTTAATTTTAAATAATCCTAAACCTTATTCTAATGCATGAACAGGATAAAGACAGGGATACCTGGATTAGATGAATTGCTTGGCGGCGGGTTTCCAGACCCATCATCAATCTTGATTACCGGCCCAACAGGCAGTGGCAAGACCGTGCTTGGCGTCCAATACCTCTACAACGGAGCAAAAGACTACAAAGAGCCGGGCTTCATGATTAGCACAGAGGACTATGTCACTGATTTCCAATGGTACCAGGAAGCGTTCAACTGGAATTTTAAGGTGCTCCAGGACCAGGGTCTCCTAGTGTTCAGCAGATATGACCCAGTGGATTTCGAGAAGTTCAACACCCGCACGTTATATTCAGATATAATCCTCCAACTGTCCAAGGTCATAGATTCGATCAAGGTCAAAAGGGTGGTATTCGACAACATCAGCCCAATAGGCCAGTACATCAACGACAAATCGACCTTCAGAACAATACTCTACTACATCTCAAAGGCGCTCAAAGAGAAAGGATGCACCACTGTCTTCATAGCTGAGAAACCATCCGCGGCTGGAGCTCTAACCCAATTCGACATAGAACAGTACGTGGTGGACGGAGTGCTGGACCTATCATTTGCGCAAAAAGAAGACGCGCTTGTACAGACACTAACGGTCAGGAAGATGATAGCGACCAATATCCCGCAAGCAAGATACGCCATGGACTTCTTCGAGGGCGGAATCAGGATAGCTTCTTCTTATTACTAATTCTTCTTTCAGGAATAGAGTGAACCTTTATTTTCCCGTCTTTCACATCCTTTGAGACATAAAGGCCGCAATAGCACATGCCGAACTCCTCGACATCGGGAGGCATGTAGACGCATGGGCAGATTATATCCGAGTCCTTCTTCCCGTCCCCAGAAGCCAGCCTGCAGGGGCATGACATGTAACCGTACTTCTTCCGGTTAGCCAGCAGGCCCCTCGCAATTCCCCTGACAAACTCCTTATCGGGGTTTAAGTAGCATTTTTTGTTTTTCGCAATAGCCTCTAACTGCCTGCAGAGTTCTTCGACCTTTTTATCGCTCATTTCGAAAGCTTCCTTATTTTCTCTTCTTGGCCATAATTTCACCAATTAGTGCCGGGCAGATTCGAACTGCCGTCACAGGCTCCAAAGGCCCGTATCCTTGGCCACTAGACTACGGCACTACCAAGGCACTTTCTTGAGCTTTAACAGATAGCCGATTATGTTCAGAAGCAGATGTATTAGCGGCGTTATGATTATTAAAAATATCACTGTCTTAATGCTAGGGATATAGATCAAGCTTCCAAGCACCATCGCTCCCAAAATGAAATCCAATTGGTCTATAATGGGAAGCATCTGGCCAGACTTGTAGCCGAGCCGTCTCTTGAAAAAGCTCTTGACCAAGTCCCCAAGCATAGCGCCAACAGAAAGCAGGAACCCAAGCGCGGTATAGAATTCAATCGAGCCTAAGGAGAACCCAGTGCCAGCCAAAAGGAAGCCCATCACGTTGCCGGCCACAGTTCCGAAGAGCACCCCCAGAACCAGGCCGCGGAACGTCTTGCCGTCTCCGAAAACCCTGTGCCTTCTGAGTTTTTTCCCAAAATCTAAAGGGAACCCCCCACCGAAGAGCGCAGCAGAAGAATTGGCTATATACGCCGGCAGTATGTACAAAAAGGAGATTATTACGAAAGTTATTACATCCATCTAATCACAAGACAGTGCTGAGTAAGATAGCAAACGCCGCTCCGGACAGGGTGGCCACGAAGTTTGTCTTTGCGTTATCGAATATGCCTCTCCTCTCGATAGTGGCTCCGAGCAGCGAGTCCACCGTACAGCCGAACAAGCCGCTAAAGAACGTGATTGTTAGTACCTTCCACAGATCAATGCCACTAAAGGAACCATAGTAGTTGAATATGAAAATGAAGACGCAGATTATGAGGACACCCCAGATCTCCGCAGCGGTTCCCAACGCGCTTATTGCCCCATCGGTTCCCGTCTTGACCCTCTTGAAGGTGGTTATCAGTCTAGGCTTTTTCTTTGAAAGTATGCCTAGCTCAGAGGATAAGGTGTCTGCCGTGGCCGTGGATAGAGCGCCAGCGAAACCGTAGAAATTGCCTATCAACGCCATGAGGAGAGCAATGCCGCCATTGCCAATTACGTTCTCCGTGCTCCTGATTTTCTGGTATAGGCCGTACTGCTTCTTGTGTTCGGCCTTGATTTTCGTCGCCATTGTCCCCACCACGAAGAAAACCAGAAGAAGCGAGAGCCAATAGAGGTCCTGGGATCTGAGAACAGCCAGGCCCATTATCATCGCTACCAGAGCGCCCTTGAAGTCCAGAGACCTTGCCGAGAGTGCAAGAAGCGCCAAAGCGATCGGGAACAGGTATATGTAGTCCATCACTTCTCACTAACGCGCTGACATTTAGATATCTCTACCCTCTTTATCTGAGCAATCCCCTTTGTTTCCTTGAAAATCTCGGAAGCCATCGTACCGAAAATCATCTTCTGGACGAGAGCATCGAAGGCGTTCTCTTTCGCTATCCTGTCCATCGCGTCCATCATCAACTTTCGGACCATATTCTTGCGCGATGTCTCGATCTTTCTCGCGGTGAATGTATAAACGGTAATGATGAGCTTCTTGTTGTCCTTGGTCTCTACCTGTCGCACGACTCTTATCATGCTCCTCCTTCTTCTGACATTCCTTCTCAAATATTCTCTGACCAGCTCGAAGCCGTCAAAGACAGTGTAAGCATTCTTTCCCTTCACATCCACTATCCTGAACCACATCTTGATGAACTGGTGGGCCATATTTCCGGTTACCTCTCGCAACGGTACTTCTATAACCCTGTTCAGCAGCTTGTCCGGCTCGCTTCCGGGGGTTGTCCCTATTTCCTTTTCCTCGAATTCCTTAGGCGAGTATATTGAGTACCATTCCTTCTTCTTCCATGCTTCCGCCGTTTTCCTCTTCTTTACCTGCACCATATCATCACTCTTTCACCAACAGGGCTGCCTCTTCTGGCGTGTAATACCACTTATCTGCTAGCCTGCCGGTCCTCTTGTAATAAGTGACCAATCTCTTTATCTTTGACTCCGTTAGCTTCATCGCCCTAGTATTGTGCTTGTCCTGCTTGTTTATCGCGACGTGCTTGTGCAATCTGACCGCCTTCCTCATCAGGTTCATCAGGTCCTCAGGATATTTGGGCAGCAGCTTGTTCTCTTCCAAAATCTCAGAGATTGTCTTGCCAGTCACAGCCTTGACGCTCGGTATGCCGTGCTGATCTCTCAAAATCAGGCCTATCTTGCTCGAATTCTTGCCCTCTTTGGCCATCTGTAAGACTAACTCAACTACTTCCTCTTTCGAGTACTGGAGCCAGCTAGGGCTAACCTCGGCCACTGGATGCTTCGAACCAGATTTTCCTTTCTTCTTGCTGTGCATTCGTGCCATAGTATCACATACGACAGGTCAGGACTTGTTTCGTATCCTGCCTCATGTATGTTTGTTACAATTAGAAAACAATGATATGTAACAAATAGTGCTATTATTGTCTGTGCTGGGGTTTATAAAGCTTACTTTATTACCTTTCCGTTTTCGAGCACAGTCATCCCTTTCTTCCTGAGCTCGTCGAAGAACAGCCTCGGAGGCACAACCCCCTCGGGCGCAAAAGACCCCCTCCTTCTTATGACGCCTTTCTTAATCATCTGCGCTATTATGCTCGCAGGGAAACCAGTGTCTATATTGCAGCCGGAATCTTCCCATCCTTCTATCGTCGAAGCGAGGCATTCCATCTGAATGCGTCTCCTCTTCCCGTCCTTCGTACCCTCTACCCAGACCCAAAGATTCTCGCGCTCCGTATACCCCTCGGGCACTTCCAGGTCCCTCAGCACTTCGGTCAGGAAATCTATGGGCCTTATTTTATCTCCATTGTAATCTATTTGGATCTGATTTGCCATGCCGAGCTCAATCATGGCGAGTATTTTGTCAAACGAGTGGGGGGGAAAGCCGGCGTAGAACCGGATGTTCTTCACTCCCTTGTCTTTAAAGTAATGATAGAAGGTCCAAGTTTCCGGGTGCCTGACTATGAACTCCATCTGTTTGCCTATCGTCTTGTGATACTTGGTCCGCAGTGTCTTTAGTGGGGTCTTGTACTTGAACTTGCCATTTTCAACAATAGGAGCTGGTTCGAGAAACTCTTCGGTTATGCTCTCTATCGAGAAGGGCACCACGAACTTCTTTTTGTTTGACCCCCAGGAAAAGCCCACCTCTATCGTGTCTATCTTGTCAAACTTCTTGGCCGCATACCTCAGCATTATATTTCCTATTCCAGGCACAGAGCCGCAGCCAGTTATGCTGACCAAATTATTTTTCTTGAGATTTTCATGCATCTCAAGCTGTTTTTGCGTCATCTCTATCTCAGAGCCCAAATCTAGCGAATGGACCTTGGCAGCCGCGCACGCTTGGAGCACGTTCAAGTCCCAATTGCCTTCCACGCAGTTCACGACAACATCTGCGCCGGACCTCTTGACGCACTTCCTGACACAATCAACATCGCGCGCATCAACGCACTTTATGCCTATCCGCTTATAGTTGCTAAACATGTGCTTGATTCTCTTTACCTCTTTTTCGCTTTTTCCACACAATAGAACAGAGTAACCGCTTTGCAACAGGTCTCTCGCTGCTATCCTGCCCTGGAGTCCATCAGCTCCGAGAACAACAAAATCGAATTTTTTCTTCATTTCAATAAAATAAATCAAGTTTAGTTTAAAATTTTATCTTTTTTTGGAAAAAATGCTGTGTTTTTATAGAACAAATGCATAATATTCTCCGGTGAATTTCATGTTAAAGACTCTGGAGTGTTTAGCTAAGGCTTTCATCGGAGAAAGCCAGGCAAGAAATCGCTATACCATGTACTCAAAAGCAGCAAGGACCGAGGGCTATGAACAGATTGCTGAGATATTCTTACTCACGGCAGACAATGAGAGAGAGCACGCTAAAAAACTATTTGAGACAATCCATCAACTCAAGAAGAAAGAAAAGATTGATGCTGTAAAGATTGAAGCGGAAGTCCCGACCGCGTTAGGGACAACGGCGCAGAACCTTAAAGCTGCCATCGCTGGAGAAAACTATGAGCATACCAAGATGTACCCAGAGTTCGCTGGCATAGCCGAAGACGAAGGTTATCCCGAGATAGCGAAGAGACTTAGATCGATTGCTGTTGCTGAAAAGCACCATGAAGAGAGATACAAGAAGATACTGAAGCAAGTAGAGGCTAAAACTGTTTTTAAGAAGGATAAAGAGGTATGGTGGGTTTGTCGTGAATGTGGCTATATGCACTTCGGGAAACAACCGCCTGAGAAATGTCCTTCCTGCGACCACGAGCGAGCATTCTACCAGCTGAAATGCGAGGAATACTGATGACGAAAGTTGGAGAAGTCTATCGTTGTAGCATCTGTGGAAATACTGTAAAAGTCATCAAGTCGGGAGCAGGCGCTCTGGTCTGTTGCGGCCAGCCGATGGAACTACTTAAAAAGTGATTCATCTTTCGACATAACGCGCTCTCTTCTCGATTTCGGTTATCTTTTTGACAATCTCTCCTGCCTTCTTGTATTTAGAGTAGCCCGCCAGGAACGCGCCCCAAATCTCGTTGAAGTATTTGTAATGAGTACTATTCAGCATCTTCTTGAAAACTACGAGGTCCATTGCCTTGTCCTCGGTTTTGTCTGATTTGCTAGCTAGGCCGAAATCGATGAAGTAAATGTCTCCCTCATTGTTAAGAATCATGTTAGAAGTGGTCAGATCGCCGTGGACTATGCTGATAGAGTGTAGCTTGGCAACGTCCTCGCCAATCTTCTTGCTGACCCTTTGAATCCAGCCCTCGCGCAAAAACAAGTCCTTTATCTTGTCCCCTTCCACGAATTCCATCAGTATGCTCTTCTTCTCCAGGTCAACATCAAAAACATGAGGCGTCCTAACCGCCTTCTTGGCATTTACCAGCATATTGGTCTCTAACACTATCCTTTCCCGCCTAATCCTATCGTCTATTTCCTTAATCCTATAGGTCTTGGGTATCCTGTGCTTCTCTACAGCCGGCATTCCGAGATAGTCACTCTTCCACAGCTCCGCCTCTGCTCCGCGATAGATCAGCTCATACCTTGGGTACAACTATGGTCCCCTCCTCGTCTCCGATTTCTTGCGCCTTTCCCTCCAGATAAAGATAGCCAGTTATAGCAGCGGTTATGCTATCCACCTCGTCCTTGGTCAGGGCTCTGTTTTCTATGTCCCCCTTGATATCCATCTTCAAAAGAGCTTTCTGTCTCTCAGCCGGGTCAGGATAAGCAAAACCGAGTATCTTTACAGTGGCCCTATTTAGCACCTCTATGACTCGATAGCCCACTAGTTTCTCGCGCAGCCTATTACCGCGCATAGTCAAATACCTCATCCCGCCAAGCAAGGGAGGCAGCGCTCCGTACTGCTTAAGCTCAAGATCGGCCTTGCGCTGCATCTGGATTGGGAGAGTTATAGGGCCGTCGATGCAGATTAAATCGGGAGTCTCTTTGTCTATCTCTTCAAGTATCTCCCGGTCCGTTTTAACTATCCTGACTCTAACCGTCTTGTTCTCGAACACGCAGAGACCCGTGTCGTTCTTCTCGAATCCGGCCAGATCTATTCCAATTATTTTCATAGATAGGTTATTATAGTCGTAGAATAATATATAACTACCAATTCGCTATGCGACAACAAACATAGCTATTTCTGTGATATAATGGACAGAGCAGAATACGAGTTTCTTGTTCAGAGACTAAGGGATGAAAGAGATATCGATAGTTTGCACAAGAAAGCCGGCTATTCCAAGGATATGCTGTACAATATCCTGGCCAAAAAGATCGTCAGGAACACCCTCAAGAAGTTCTATCCAATCCAGCACAATCTAGACTTCTACTATAGGAGATGGATGAAAGGCGAGACTATAGTCAAGATAGCGGAAGAGCTGCAGTTCTCACCGATACTGTTAGCTTCGTTCCTCCTGATAAAAAAGAAAGGCTTTAACCGGAAATCCTTCAACGAGTCGCTCAGGAACCCCTCACTGATTCACGATGTCAGGATAAAGAAGGAGATAGAGGAATGCATCAAGGAGGATTTTGTCTACGCGCCTTGGGCATATGACATCCAGAAGAAGAACGGAGAGGAAGGAGAAAGAAGGGGAGCAGAGTGGCTGGACAAGAGGAAAATCCCCTATCTGACCGAAAAAGACAACAAGGAGATGAACCACCACCACAAGACGCCTGACTTTCTATTCGAGAAGCCGCTAAACATAAACGGGTTCAAGGCAAACTGGATCGAGAGCAAGGCGATGTTCGGCGACGACAGGGAGGTAAAACGCCAGTTCAATAAACAGCTAGGGCCCTACCTCAAGTATTTCGGGCCAGGGATAGTCGTGTACTGGTACGGATTCATAGACGATATAACCTTGGGCGACAAGATAAAAATAGTTGACGCGTCTTTCTTCAAGGACTAAGCGCCTTCCGAAAAGGACAGGATAGAGGCCCTCACCCGGTTGGCATCGCAGCTGTAGTTAACCGCGTAAGAAAAGTCTCTGGCCTGTTTCGAGCCTATGCTTTCTATCAGGGGCATGTTCACGCTGCCTAGATTCGTAGTGAGCTTATCGAAGAAGAGAGTAAGCAGGATGTTTTTCGCTGCCCCGCCCTCATTATATATCTTCCCACCCACCCTGAATTCGCACATGTACTGCATACAGGTGGTGTTTTCGAGCGTTACTATTGCAGAGTTAAAGTCCCCTATCTTGAGATTTGGCGGTTCGTACATCCCGCCCAACATGACGTTGGAGAGCACTGGCGAGACCACCCAGACCATGCCCGCTATTATGACCAGTACGACCAGGAACTTAAGTATGCCTTCCATGGTAGATAGAAAGCGAAACAGGTATAAAAAGTTACATCCACGTTACTTCCACTTCGTCGGTTCTCCACCTAGGCCTAATGTCAATCTTTTGCTCTCCTTTCCCTATCAAGCAACCGACAACAGCTATCATCGCGCCGTTATCCCCGTTATACTCGCGCTGAGGGACATGTAATCTAGCCCCATGCTTGCTCCCCATGTCCTTGAGCATCTCCTGCAGCCGTCTGTTAGAAGCGCATCCGCCGACTAAAAGTATCTCCCCCCTCTGTGTATGTGCCAGCGCCCTCTCCGAGACTTCAGTAAGCATGGCAAAAGCAGTCTCCTGGAAAGAATAACAAAGGTCGTTGAGGTTCTCCCCCCTTTTTCTCAATGCTGCTGTGACCAGTCCCGAATAGGTCAGGTCCATACCCTTTACGGTGTACGGCAGCTCGAGATACTTTTTTCCTTTCTGGGCCAATTCTTCTATCTTCATCCCGGCGAGCATGCCCAGGTCCAGCTCCCTCCCGAATTTGTCAAGAGCATTCCCCAGCCCTATATCCAGCGTCTCTCCGAACACGCGGTATTTGCCGGACTCGAAAGCTATGACCTGCGTGTTGCCGCCAGAGACATACACTACGAGCGGGTCTTTGAAGTCCGAGTCTATCTTGCCTATCTCAATATGGGCAACGCAGTGGTTGACTGGTATTATCGGTTTGCCCAGTTTCTTCGCGAATTCAAGCCCAGCAAGCAGGCAAGGCGGAAGTCCCGGCCCGGTAGAGAGGGCAACCGCGTCTATATCGTCAATAGCCAGTTTCGCGCTCTTCAACGCCTCCTCCAGCACCTTTCCTCCGACTTCATGATGGTGTTTAGCCGCGTCTATCGGTATTATCCCGCCGGTCTGGGACTTGTAGCTGTCGCGGGAATTGGCGAGAACTTTCCTGTCCTTCACCACGCCTATGCCG
The DNA here is from genome assembly GCA_964456465.1 of Microcaldota archaeon. GTDB lineage: Archaea > B1Sed10-29 > B1Sed10-29 > B1Sed10-29 > CAYVZL01 > CAYVZL01. The sequence continues at coordinate 9,746 of CAYVZL010000005.1, read as the reverse complement.
AAAGTATGGGCGGTTGACTCTACACCAAGACAAATCATGCACTCACGCAAACAAAAGCGTTATCATCACGAGGTTGTAAAAGAAGTGCGATAAAATCGGGGCGAATAGGTTTTTGGTCTGGTCGTATTCTTTACCCAGCACAAGCCCCAGGAAGAACGCTCCGACTATTTCTGATAGCGAGCCGTAGATTATGTGGAAATAAGCGAAAACGAATGAAGCGAACAGTATGTTGGTCTTCCTCTGCAGATAGCCCCTGAAGAATACCTCCTCGACAAAAGAGGCGACCGTAAGAATTATCAACAGGTCAGCGAACCCGGCCCTCTTCAATACGTCTGTGACTTGCTCAAGATCCTGCTGGAAGCCCAAATGTTGCATCACAATTCCGATCAGAGTAGAAACCACTATAAGAAGGCCCAGGTATAGGAAAGCCGTTACCAGCCCCTTTCTCACATCAGTCTCTTTAATCCCGAGCTTGGAGATGAACCCCTTGAAATTCTTCCATCTTCCAATACTCAGCACTACTACCAGGACCATAAACGTATATAATATTAGAGAACCAATCATTTCTTCCATCTCGTGTAGCCGCATTTTCCGCAATGAAGCCTATCCTTGTGCTCCGCCAGATAGACGCCCTCGCCGCATTTCGGGCACACGCTCTTCTTGACTTTCCCGCCCTCTAACTCGTACTTCATTTCGCTTCACCCTCTTTCTTAGGTTCTTCCTTAGCTTCGGCCTTCTTCTCTTTCGGTTTCAGCTCGACGCTCTTTTTCTTTTCCTCGCTTTCATAGACCCGGACATAGACTCGGGCCTCTCTCTTCCCGAATTTCTGATGAACGCTGCCGAGGACTATCGCGTTTTCAGGCGCACCAAGATTCGCAGACACCATTGCTATTATATCCTTCTTGCTTGGCGTCGCACCCAAATCCTTAAACACTATGTCCAACTCCTTCCTGTGAAGCAGCTTGTTCTCGCTCTCCTTCAAAACATCCATTTTCATAATTTGACCTCCATTTCATCAACCAATTTTCTGATTTCCCTTTTCTTTTTCGCATTGACCTTGATTAGCACCATCCCCCTGTTCGGCTGGCCATAGAATATGAGCGAGCCGTTCTTCGCGAGCAGGACGGCCGGCAGTACGAGCAGGTCTTCCTCGCCGGAGACTATTATCTTGCTCTTTCTCCTCAGTCCCTCCTCGATTGCTATCCAAGCGTCCTCCTGTATCGTGCTTCGCGGGTTCCTGATTCTGAACGTTTCATATCCAACGGAGTCCAAAACGCGCTTTATCCTTTTCGCGGTGGGCCGTCTCTTAACACGATTGTCGTATATCATCAGGCTGGGGATAATACCGCTCCGCACCAGCTCGTAAGAGGCGATGTCACCAACCGCTATCACTCTGCCCCTGGGCTTGCCAACTTTCTTGTAAATCTTTCCAAGCGGCTTCTTCAACCTCTTCCTAAGCTCTGGCGTCAGTCGTATCATTTGCTCAGCCTTAACGCATATTTGCCAGGCACCTTTATGCCCAGTTTCTTCGCAAGCTCAGACTTCTCGGGGTCAAATATCCTTATGAACCCCTTCCAGCTCGGGGTCAGCTGGGAATCCTTGCATACCGGGCATATGCTGCCTTCAACTACCCTATGACACTGTTTGCACGCTTTTTCAACCATAGCACTCACTTCTTTTCCTTCTTAGGTTTCTTTTCCTTCTGTTCCTCTTTCTTGTACCATTCCTCTTTTCCGAGGCCCGTTTGCCTCATGGTCAAGTTTATCTTGCTTTCGGTCACGCTGTCTTTCATGGATATGGCGATTATCCTGGCCGTTACCTCGTCTCCCTTCTTGAGGATCTTCTTGCTGGATTTTCCTGCCAGAACGCCGACCTTGTCGTTATAGCTCATGAAGTCGTCCGTTACTTGGGACACGTGTATCAACCCGTCGACTGGTCCGAACCTCAGGAAAGCGCCGAACTCGGTCAGGTCGATTATCTTTCCCCTGACCATCTCGTGGAGCTCCGGCTTGAACGTCAGGACGTCAAAGACCACATCATGATAGGCTGCCCCATCCCCGAGTATGACCTTCCCGTCCCCCACCTCTCTCGGATTCAGCACGGTTATAACCACGCCGTTGTCCTTGTCTATCTTGCCCTCGTACTGCGCCTGAATAGCTTTCAGCACCGATTCTTCCAACGATGCGGAAAACAGTCTAGGCGGTATCCTTATCGTGTCTCTCACAGTCACCAAATTATACATCTAATCCCCCCGATATTTCTAAGATTTTTTTCTTTCGCATAAACATGACCGGCACGTTCCTTTCGAGCGCCCTTCTCTTAAGTTCTTTGTCGTTGGTACACAGCACGCCTCTCCTCTCGACAGCCAGTTCCAAGAGCGCATCGTCAGTCTCTCCCGGCCTATTGACTATCTCGACCCCGAATTTCTTGAGCATCTCCAGCCCCACCCGTCCATTAGTTCCAAGCGCTTCGAGCTCTTTCACAACCTGAGACGCAGTCAACAGCTTCGCACCGGAGATTTTCTTGGCAATCTCATCGAATATGTCTACCTTGAACTGTGTCGGAAGCGTTATGAAGTTGGTATCTAAAACGACCATCATTTAATCACTCCGTAGCCGGCCAAAGACCAGCGAGTTCCCGATTTTCTAGATACCGCAACTTTGTCTCGCTCATTTGCGCATATCGGTTTTTTGAGTGCTATCTCGTATAGGTCGTGCTTCATGTTCACGACAGTGCCCAGTGTCGTGGCAGTCCCGGAATTGACGACCACGTTCTCGCCCTTTTTTATTTTCCCAAGGTTGTGCTCTATGGCCCGCTCAATAAAATGAATATCAAGATTAATCCTATCCCTGACAGGCGGAAGAGTGCCCGCCTTTCCGACGACATTGCCTATGAACTTATCTGCTTTTGTCAGGCTCGGGTCGATTAGAGTGCCGATGCCGACAAGACCGCCTGGATGCGCCTCTTCCAATAGGCCCTCCTTTATGGACAGGCTCGTGACTTTCGTGGTTAGTGAATGGTATTTCCCGTTCTCCTCTATTCCCGGGGATATCTCGATTTCCTCGCCAACCTTCATCACTCCCTGGATTATAGAACCGCCAATGACTCCGCCCTTCAGCTTTTCTATCGCTGAGCCGGGCTTGTTGACATCGAATGACCTGGCGACCACCATCTTGCAGTCCTTGTTCTTGTCGCGCTTCGGCGTCGGTATATGCTCCTCCAAGGCGGCTATCAATGCGCTTATGTTTATCCCGTAGTGAGCAGCAACAGGTATGATAGGGGCTTTCTCGGCGATGGTCCCCTTCACAAATGCCTTTATCTCGTTATAGTTCTTTAGCGCCTCCTCTTTGGAGACCAAGTCAATCTTGTTCTGCACTATCACTATGTTCTTTATCCCGACTATCTCGAGAGCCGCTAAGTGCTCCTGGGTCTGGGGCCTGGGGCAAGGCTCGTTAGCTGCTATTACTAAAATAGCGCCGTCCATCAGAGAGGCTCCTGAAAGCATGACGGCCATCAGATTCTCGTGTCCGGGGCAGTCGACGAACGACACTTTTCTGACAAACTTCGCCGGGCTGCCATCGGGACATTTATCCTGTACCACATAGCTCCCGTCTTTCTCGCAGCGATAGAAACTGGCGTCAGCATAGCCTAGTCTGATAGTGATTCCCCTCTTTATCTCTTCGCTGTGCTTGTCCGTCCATTCGCCGGTCAGGGATTTGACTAGCGTCGTCTTACCGTGGTCTACATGGCCAGCAGTGCCTATATTCACTTCAGCCTGTTTTATCATTTCTTTTCCTCTTTCTTCTCTTCCTTCTTCTCACTTACGCCCAAAACTTCGGCTATGCCCTTGCTACCATACTCAAGGACTTTCGCGTTCAATTGCGCTATGTCCTCAGATATGATGTTTCCCCTTATAGTCTTTTTCATCCTTTCGCCCCTTTCCTGCGCTATGAAACCGGGTCCTCCGGACAATAAGATTCTCTTCCGTTCCATGCCGTGGACGTCCTTTCTCATAGGAAATCCATCAGAGTCCGTCCCTCCGGTTATCTGGAGTTTGAATCCGGTTAAACCGACCAGATTCCCGTCAAACTCGTTCCCTATCTTCATGCCAAAAAAAGGCTTGCTCTTGGTACTATCGACCTCTATCTGATAGCACTTGCCTTGCTTTGGGTCAGCTACTACAACCTTCATCTTATCTCCTCTCCATTATTTTTTTGATTTCTTCAAGCAGTTTCTTGTCCTCGAACTTGCCCTGGAGCTCGTATATCTGCTCGACAGGGACCGCGCTGAACAAGACCTGCTGTTCGAATATGTCCCTTCCGACTGTCGCATTCCTTACGGCCAAAGCGACCTTCATGCCCCTTTCCGCGTTTTCCAGAGACTTGTTGTTCTCCTGTATGCTCTGAACCTCTCCGACTATCTTCCCGTTTTCATCGACCAGCGGCGTGTTGGGCTTCAGTATTCCGGCCAGAACCTCTATGCCCACTATCGCCGGTTTGTTTATCCTGAAGATATAGCCCGGGATTATAACTAACTTGGCCGGATAGATATATTTGGTGAGCATCTCCTTCTTCTCGAGTTTCTGCTGGTCCTTCTTCCACTTCCCATATTCCTCATCCAGGCGATAGATCACGTTGGAATGGAATATCTTTATGCCCAGGTTGTTCGCCTCGATAGTTATCTCGTGCGGAATCTTGACATTGAAAGCGAACACGACTTTGCAGTACCTGTTGTGTTTCCCGACGGACGCGGCTTCAGCCAAATCCTTCCTGGTTATGGGTCCTACGTCCGCTTTCCTGATAGGGCAGCTGGTTTTAAGCAGATGGGTGACCGCCTCCAGGGAGCCGAGCGCATCAGTCTTGATTATAACCCCCTCATTCTTCCTGTCTATCTTAATCTTCTCAATTTCCTGTTCAATCTCCCTCTTTGCCCTCTCCTCATCTGTCGTGACCATCAGCGGGGAGCCAGGTATCACTCGCTCAAGGCCGGGCGCGGATATCTTGATTCCGGCAGCGGCATACACCTTGTCGACAACCTTGAACTTCTTTCTCGGATCTCTTATCTCTTCCATGGGGGCTGGTTGGAGAATGGCCCGGACTTTCGTCGTTATCGGACCATCGAAAGAAGCTAGCGCTATTTTGTCTCCCGTTTCTATCTTGCCCTCATAGATTATCGCATCAATGGTGGTTCCAAGGCCCGTGACCTCTTTCACCTCGAGAACATTCCCTACTGCCGGTTTTTCCAATTCAACATCGAGCACTTTGCCCATGAACCTTTGGGCCAGGCCGGCGAGCAGCAGGAGCAGGTCCTGGAAGCCTTCTCCAGTCTTGGCGGATACAGGGATTATCAGGATTTGCTTCGTCATGTCCGTAACCCTGTCCAACCTCTCAGAATCGAAGCCAAATTCAGCGAGCTTCCTCACCATCCCATAGACTTTTTCATCGAGCTCCTTTTGGACAAAGTCTCTCTGGCTAGACCACGTATCGGCAAAGCACATGTCTGGCTTTGGTATCCATCCATTGAGCAAATCAATCTTGTTGGCCGCGACCACGAATGGCGTCTTGTAGCTCTTCAGTATTTCGATAGCTTCAACAGTCTGCGGCTGGACCCCCTGCATTATATCTATGACTAGGACCGCCAAATCAGCGATAGACCCGCCCCTTTTCCTGAGATTAGTAAAAGCCTCGTGTCCGGGTGTGTCTATGAAAAGCAGGCCGGGAATGGTCAGCCTGAATTTGTACTTCTTTGCCAATTCGCCGCATCTCTTCTCTATGGCATTTATAGGTACGAAAGAGGCCCCCACATGCTGGGTTATCATGCCGGGCTCCCCAGCGGCTACAGAGGTGCCCCTAATCTTATCTAACAGGCTGGTCTTTCCATGGTCTACATGCCCTAAAACCGAGACTATCGGCGATCTAATTTGCATAGGAACACCTAATCTATCCACAACTGAGAAGACCCAAAAAAAGCGCCTCAGTTGCCCGAGGATCGTTCTGCTGTTCTATATTTGGCGCTGTGGGTATTTAAAAAGCTTATATGCTATCCGTAGACATAGAAGTATCCTGTGTACTCCTTCTCGGGCGGGTGCCATAGGTCCCAGAAGAAGGCATTGCGCGAGTTTCTCGTGTCTACAAGGACTTTTACCTCGGACGTCTTGTTTACGTAAAAGTAAGGTATGCTCGTAGATATGCTCACGATCTGCCAACCACTCCATGCCTTGGTCTCGTTGTAGAATCCTACCCTGGTCAAGATACTTTCATTCAAGAAGTGTATACCCACATAGGTTCCGGCGCAGGTTCCAGTGCATTTCAAGTATATTTGGAACTGCTCTGCGGTTGATATGTTGCTGCTGTACGGCGCTTGAAGGTTCACTGTTTCAATGACCCCATTCGGCCACGCGATAAGTTTAGCGTAGTTATCGCCGGTGCTCAAGAGCTCTATCGTAAGGAAATCGAAGAACGTGGTGTTTGGTTTGTTAACGGCGTCCAATGTGCTGCTGAAGGTTACGCCATCCAGTTTCCTGACGCTGATTTTGGCTGCGCCGTTCTGAAGTGATTCCAAGAATATGGTGGCGTTCAGATCAGTGAGGTTTCCTGTCTCCCCCATGTCAAGATAGAATTCCTTTCCATATATGATTTTTTGAACGCTCGCGAGCACGTTGAGGTAGAAGATAGCCTCCTCTTCAGCATTCGCTCCGTAGATGGTGTTGTTTATGTTAACGCTATCCGCGAAAACGCTGAGCGCCAAGGCGGCATTATCCCTCTTCGGCACAGAGAACGGGGCCACTATAGTCACCGTACCGTTCCACGAGGATGCGTTCTGGAATTCGCCCATCTTGTTCGAGCCGTCATACAGAGATACGTATAATCCGCGGCACAAGGCAGAGCAGCTTATCTGCAGCGATAGATTAGAGTCCTCCCTGCTGCTGAAAGTCACGTTGTTTCCGGCATAAGCTATCGCACTAACAACCCCATAAGTGATATTTTGTCCGGGTATGATTGGCGGAGTGATGGTGCCGTTGGGCTGGCTCTGGTTCGTAGCGTTAGGCCACAGGTTAATCGGGGCCTTAAGGTGCTCGAAACCGACATAGTATACGGTTAGAATAAGGCCGACTGCTGCAACCGCCACCAAGGCCCAGTCGGACATCTTCCTCTTTTTCTCTTCCGTTTTCTCCTCTACCTTTGGTTGTTGCGGCTGTTCTTCCCTCGGTTCGCCAGCGTAAACTATGTCTCCCCTGTAATCTTCGTCAGCCATTATATCAGAATAAGTAAAACCGTTCTATTTAATAAGTTTTCTGCTGATATCCAAAGAGCTCCTTCTCCTTGAACCATATTTTTATCTCGTTTATGGCCTCTTCGACATTGCCTGAGGCGTGGACTATGTTCTTGATCGGCCTGTTCCCGCTGTCCGCTTTCTCGTAAGAATCGTCAGAATAAATTTGTCTTATAGTCCCCTCACCGGCAGTCACCGGCTCTGTGCCCCCGATTATCTGCCTGACCTTTGCGATGGCGTTCTCTCCTTCAAGAACCATCGCTATGACTGGCGCGCTGCCGACAAATTTCCTGAGCTTTTTCAGAACTTTCATCCCGAACTGAGTCGGGTCGTGGGGGAACTTTTTGCCTTTCTTAAGATAGCTGGCCTTGGTCTTCTCACCCAGAGTCGCGGCCATGCTGTCCGGATAGTGCTGGGATAATAGTTTATTCCTGGCCTTGACCATCTTTATCCCGACCAGTTTTAGGCCCTGTTTTTCAAAAGCAGCAAGCACTGTCCCTGTTAGTCTTTTCTCCATCCCGTCAGGCTTAATCAGAACGAGGGTGCGCTCCACACGGGTCACTTCTTTTTCTTTCTAACCCAACCGACCTTACGGGGATTTCGCTTCATGAAATAGTTTTTCTCGCACTTAGAGCTGCAGAAGTGGAAGACATCCCCTGACTTGGTCGCGTAGATTTTTCCGCTTCCCTTCTCTAGGGTCTCTCTGCAAAAAGAACATCTTACCATTATCTCGCCCTTATAGGCTTGGCCTCGGTATCAGTGTCTAGCAGCATCAAGAGGTCCCCTACTTTGATCGGGCCCTTGACATTTCGCCTGATTATCCTGCCTTTGTCTCGGCCGTCTAGGACTTTGGCCATTACTTGCATTATCTCGCCGTAGACTCCGGTCTTCGAGACTATCTCCACTACTTGCGATGGTATTCCTTCTCCTGCCATTCAAATCACGTTTTCTTAAGTTCTTTCATCTGCTTCGCAATCTGTTCCACGATTTCCTTTCCGTTTCCCGCCTCGATTATGGCTACTGCGGTCGTCGGAACATCTATCCCTGAAGCCACGCCCAATTCCTTCTTTGACGGGACAAAGATGTACGGAACGTTCTTCTCGTCGCCCAATATAGGCAAGTGAGCAACTATCTCTGGCGGAGAGACGTCTTCCGCTATGACTACTAGCTTCGCTGTCCCCCTCTCGATAGCCTTGGTTGCTTCGTTAACCCCCCTTCGTAGTTTGCCAGTATCTCGAGCCATCTCAACAGTCCGATAAGCCTGGTTGGCCAGCTCTTTCGATACAGTAAACTTCACATATGGTACTGCCATTCAAATCTACCTCCAAATCATCGGTCATCGATTATAAAAAATCGCATATGTTTTGGGAATAGGGACGTTTATAAAGATTACGCTATTATTATCAGCAAATTTATTTAAATAGCCGTCCTTCTATTATCATGCGCGGCCAGGGAGCATTAGAGTACCTTATCATCATCGCGGCGGTTCTAGGCATTTCGGCAGTAGTAGTCTTATTCGTGAGTGGAGCGTTTACTTCTTCCACGGCTGGCGCGGATATAGCTAAATGCAGGCTCGCCGCGGCCAACTGCCAGAGGGATATCACGTTAGGACTAGGCACCTCTTGTACATATTGCGAGACTTCGTGTGAGGATCCAAGCGGCAATGATCTTCTGGACAAAAGCCCATACTGCGGTCTCGCCTGCCAGCAGTGCCAACTCGGGCTTTCCTCCTCAAGCTCGTTGTCTTCGCTGGGCCTGGTCGCTTTCTGGAAGTTCGATGAGGGAAGCGGCACGACGGCTTACGATTCGTCAGGCAACGGCAACAATGGGATCCTGACCAACGGGCCAGTATTCACAGCAGGCAGGTCAGGGAATGGGCTTAGGTTTGACGGACTGAACGATTATGTGATTGTGGCCGATTCGCCATCGCTAAGGCCAAACAACTTCACGATAGAAGCATGGATTATGCCCCCCGCCTTCGTTGGTCATGTGCTTGGGAAAGAATATGGGTCGACTAGCGATAATTCTTACGTTGTGTGGATCAGCGCCGCCAATGTACTGAGCGCGCATTCCTCTCCGGGCGGGTTTGTATCCTATCCTACCCTCCAGTTAAACAGCTGGTACCATGTGGCATATGTGAAAGATGGGACAGCCGTCAGATTTTATATCAATGGCACGCAGGTTACCTCCACCACCATGTCGCTCATAGTCAACTACGATGCATCCAACCTTTTCATAGGCGCTGATGACAATGACAACAACGAGATAGGCGACGGTACATTCAACGGCATAATCGATGAGGTCCGCATTTACAATCGGGCCCTGCAGAGCGCCGAAATAGCAAACAGCTACAATGCTTTAAAGTAGTTAATTTATGAAAAGCTTTTAATTTCAAACGCTCTTTTATTATCATGCATGCGCAGGGAGCGTTAGAATACCTGATTATCATAGCCGCAGTCCTAGGCATCTCCGCA
>CAYVZL010000004.1:0-25250 GCA_964456465.1 Microcaldota archaeon | reverse complement strand
TCAGCCCCTCTTGCGATGGCAGACTTGCTGTTTTCTTCTTCGCAGGTGAGCAAGAAATTGAGCACTTTTCCTATCGAACCCCGAAATAGGGATACGAGTTCTAACTCTTCTACCATCGAAAGGAATAGGTAGTAGTTATATAAAAAACTTCCTATTCTTAGGCAAAAAAGTTCTTAATATTATATAAAAAATTAGCTAACAGCCGCTATGCCTCGCTGCATCACTTCTTTTTAGCGGCTTTTTTAACTGGTTTTGGTTTTGCCTTTTTTGGCGCTTTCTTGGCCTTCTTCGGCGCCAGTTTCTTCTTCAGTTTCTCGACCATCTTCTCGAGCTTGGAGACAGACCTCATCATCACCCTGTCTGTCTTCTTGTCGCTTTCCATTTCTCTATCCAGTCGGGCGAATTTCCTGTCTTCCTGGTTCACCTTGCTCTCCACGGCAGATATCTCCCTCATGAGGCTCTGCTTCTCCAGGGCCAGCTTCTCTCGGTCGACCAAGTCAGGAAGCATCTTCTTGAAATCATCTACATTGTGCTCCAGCCTGCCTAAGTCATGTCTTAATTGCATATTGAGCTTCAGAAGCCGAATCCTCTGTATCCTCATGCTTAGAGCGACGACGATAACTAGCAAAACAGAAATAGAACCGAAAACTAATATGACTATGTTGGTATCCATCAGATCACCAATCTAATTACGACCTTTCTATATAAATATTTTACTGTGAAAATGCCGTTACACCGGCTTTTTTACAATATTTTTTGATGGGGCAGATAGAGCAATGAGGTTTTCTGGGCAGGCAGATGTTCTGGCCATGAGTCACAAGCAGTTCGTTCAAATCGATCCAATATCTCTTGGGGATTCTCTTCATGAGCTCGGTTTCAGTCTTTTCCGGAGTCTTTGTTCTGACCATCCCTAGCCGGTTAGAGATTCTATGAACGTGAGTGTCGACAGGGATGGCCGGTTGCCTATACGCAAACACCAGGACGCAGTTGGCTGTCTTCCGCCCAACGCCAGGCAACGACAGCAATTCATCCATCCTCCTAGGCACTTTGCCACTAAATTTTTCAACGATGATTCTGCTGATTTCCTTTATCCTCCTGGCCTTGATTTTATAGAAACCGGACGGTCTGACCAGTTTTTCTATCTTTCTTATATCCGCTTTTTTCAACTGCCGCGCCGTCCTGAACTTCGAGAAAAGGGCTTCAGACGCCCTATCTGTGTTCGCGTCTTTCGTCCTTTGGGAGAGAACGGTGGTAATCAGGACTCTGAAAGGATCGCCGGAGTGATGGCTTTTACCGTATTTCTTCTTGAGTGTTTTGACTATCCTGCCTATTTCCATATTAGTATTTATATCGCCCTTTTACATAAAGCTACTTGATGGCAGAAAAATACGCGATTGTGGCTGTTCATGACGTCTTCCCCAAGTACCTAAGCAAAATACCGAAGATAGACGACTTTCTCAGGAAAGAGGGGATTGACGATTTCTCCTACCTGATAATCCCAAAGTTCCGCGGCAGAGATTCGCAGGACATATCGAGGGACGGGGCGTTTGCTGAGATCATGGAAGGGACAGGACAGGAGCTGGTGATGCACGGCTTTACCCATTCCAATATGCTCATCGAGGACGAGTTCTTCACAAATTACAAGTCCGCATGGCATAAGATACTACAGGCAAGGAGACTATTCAAACAGTGCTTCGGCCGCGTTCCAAAAGGTTTCATACCTCCTATGTGGGTGATAAGCAAGGAGGCGCTGAAGGCCGTGAATGATGCTGGTTTTGATTACACCAGCTCGAACAATTATTTCTACGATTTCCGCGCAGGAACCAGGATCAGGTCGACGCTGGTAATCAGGGGCAATCTTATGAGCGTGCCCTCAACATTCAACACCCTCTTCAGGAGAAAGCCGTTGGTGGAAGTGGCGCTCCATCCACAAGATACATTGCCGAAGAGAAAATTATTGAAAGTCCTGATAGACCATCTTAGAAACAAGGGATACTCTTTCCTCAGCTATAAATCATTCCTTGAGAAAATCTGAGATTATCTCTTCCAGATTAGGCTTCCCGAGTTCTCTGATGTCATAGCTCACCCTGACCGAAGGCTTGTCTATCTTGATGAACTTCTGCAGGTTTATCGGGGTCCCTATGACCACTGCATCCGCATCTATCTTGTTTATGGTGTCTTCCAGCTCCTTTATCTGCTTGTCCGAATAACCCATCGCTGGTATGACTATCTCCACCGGATACTTCTTATAGATTTCGCGTATAGAGCCGACCGCATATTTCCTAGGGTCCACTATCGAGCAACCATACTGTCTCGCCGCAAGATAGCCCGCTCCTACGGTAAGGCCGCCATGTGTTAGAGTAGGGCCGTCCTCCACAATCACGACAGTTTTTCCCTTTATTATCTTCGGATTGTCCACCTTCACCGGCATCTCCGCATTTACTATCGCCGCTTTCGGGTTTATCCTCTGGACGTTCTGCCTGACCGTTTCTATATCGTCCCTAGAAGCCGAATCCTGCTTGTTTATGACAACGACATCAGCCATCCTGACGTTAGCCTCTCCAGGGTAATAGGACACTTCATGCCCCGCTCTTCTCGGATCGGCCACGACTATGTGCAAATTAGACTTGTAGAAAGGAACGTCATTATTCCCCCCGTCCCACACTATCACGTCCGCCTCTTTCTCAGCCATCTTCAGTATCTTGCCATAGTCGACGCCCGCATACACTATCCTCCCCTCTTCAAGATGCGGCTCATATTCTTCTCTCTCTTCTATAGTACAGTTGTGCTTCTTCAGGTCCTCATACTTGGCGAATCTCTGGACCTCCTGCTTCTTAAGGTCGCCATAGGGCATAGGATGGCGGATAACAACGACTTTCTTCCCCATCTCCTCGAGTATCCTGCATACTTTCCTGGATGTCGGGCTCTTGCCAGCGCCAGTCCTAACTGCGCAGACAGATATCACTGGTTTACTGGCTTTCAGCTGTGTGCTCTTCAGGCCCATCAGCACGAAGTCGGCTCCGGCCGCATTGGCTATAGAGCTCTTGTGCATGACCTCGGGATAGGACAAATCAGAATAAGCGAGAACAACCTCATCAATGCCGTTCTTCTTTATGAGCTTGGCCAAATCGTCTTCTGGATAAATAGGTATTCCCTTCGTGTAGAGCTTTCCGGCGAGCTCGGGCGGGTATATCCTATCCTCAATATTTGGTATTTGGTTGGCAGTGAAACAGATTACCTCATAGTCAGGATTATCGCGGAAGAATACGTTGAAGTTGTGAAAGTCCCTCCCTGCCGCGCCCATGATGATAACTTTCTTCTTCATCGCCTTTTTCTTACTCAGCACTAACATATAAATATAGAACCCGACTAATTCAAATCATGAACATCTGTCACATCAATCCTTTCTTCCATCCTTTTCTGGGAGGCACGGAGAACTATTTGCTAGACCTGTCGAAACGCCTCGCTAAAAAGCACAATGTCTCTGTGATCACTTCCCTGTTGCCCGGCACGGAAAGGTATGAAGAGTACTTGGGCATAAAGATTTACAGGTTGCCTTCTTTGGTATTGAGAAAATTGCCCTCATTCTTACCGCCACCATTCTCCATGCCGATAGGGTTTGGCTACTATTTCTCAAAAATCTGTAAGAAAGAGAAACCGGATATAGTCCATCTGCATAATCGTTTTGCCCCGCAGTTCGATTCGGTCATATTCTGGAAGAGACTGTTCAGAACCCCTCTTTTCCTGAACATCCACAACTCAAGGCCGATTGGAATAAACCCACAGACAGACTTTTTCGGCGGTATATACGACGACACAGTAGGCAGAGTTATCATGAAGAGCTGCGACCGGATTATAGCCAATAGCAAATATAGCCTGGACGCGACTGTCCCCGATAGTTACCCGAAGCAAAAGCAGGAAGTCATCTACAACGGCATAGACACCAAAATCTATCGCAAGAAGAAATCCCATATCAAAGACGAGCTTGGCTGCGAACATTTGCTATTGTCAGTGGGCCGCCTATTGCCGCAGAAAGGCCTTGAATACCTTATCAAAGCATTGCCGGATGTCGAGGCGGATTTCCATTATCTCATGATGGGCGAGGGGCCGGAGAGAGAGAATTTACAAAAGCTCATCAACAAGCTTGGCCTTCAAAAAAGAGTGACCATGATGGGGAAAGTGCCGGACGAGAAGAAGATAGAGTGCTATTCTGACGCGGATATTTTTGTTCATCCTTCCCTCTACGAGCCATTTGGGATAGTCCTGGTCGAGGCGATGGCTACCGAGTGCGCTGTGGTCTCTACCAGGGTCGGAGGGATTCCAGAGGTTGTAGGGGACGCAGGCATTCTCGTCGAACCAAAACAACCTAAGCAGATAGCGCAGGCGATAGAGAAGATAGCACACGACAAGAAGCTCATGAACAAGTACAAGAAATTAGGCAGGAAAAGGACCGAAACAATCTTCGACTGGGACATCATAGCCGGCCAGTTCGAGAAGAGCTATAATAACTATCTAGAGGCGAATAAATGAAGATAGGCCTGTTCACCGATTCATACACTCAGCTGAACGGAGTGGCGAGACACGTGCACAACATAGCCCTCTCCCTCTCCAAGCGCGGGCACGAGGTAAAAGTCTATACTGGCAAAGGACACTCGGACCATTACGAAGTCATCAACCTGCCCTGCGTCCCCTTCTTGTTCGAAAAAAGCTACGATGTCATAATCCCGACCAAGTTCAGATACGATATAGACATAGCCCATTCCCATACCCCCTGGTGCAGTGGCTGGATGGGGCTGTGCTCCGGCAAGCCGACCGTCTCTACCACCCATACGGCCCCCCAGCAGATGTTCTCCATGTACAAGGCCAACTTCCTGGACTCATTTGGCTGGAATTACCTGATATCTTTCCACAACCATTCCGACCATGTGATATGCCAGACCAAATACACTGAAATGGAGTTCAGGAAGCATGGGTTGGATAGGCCCGTGACTATAGCATCGGCGAGCATAGACACGAAGACGTTCAAGAAGGGCAACGGCTCCAGATTCATCAAGAAATACGGGCTTCCGAAAGAGTTTGTGCTGTGTACCACGAGAATATCTGAGGAGAAGAGGCCGGAGATGATAGTCAAGGCCTGCAAGGAACTGGGCTATCCTGTAGTATTTACGGCAGAGGGCCCGCTCATGGAGGACCTGAAAAAGAGATACAAAGAAGCGGTATTCCTCGGCCACATTCCCTACGGCGACATACCCGACGCCTATCACGCAGCCAAGGTCTTCGTATCTGCTTCTGCTTTCGAAACAGAGGGGCTGGTCGTTCCCGAGGCTTTGGCGTCAGGAGCGCCCGTCATATCCTCGAATATCCCTACGATGGCCGAAGTCATAAAAGACGGCCAGGACGGTTTCTTGTTCAACACCTATCCGGAGCTCAAAAAGAAAATGAAGATTCTCTGGGAGGACGGCAGTCTCAGAAAGAAATTCTCAAAGAACGGCCTTCATGCTGCGAAAGAAAAGGACATCGAAGTCGTGACGGATAGGCTGGAAAAAGTCTATGAAGATTTGATTGCCGAGTCGTAGAACCTCTCCAGCTTTGTCGTGCTTTTTTCTATCGAGTATTCCTGCGCCGTCTCGAGCGCTCTCTTCCTCATGTCATCCGTAAACGCGAAATTCTTCACGGTGTCGGACAGCTGTTTCGCGTTACCTGGCTCGAAGAGGAAGCCGTTCTTGCCGTCCTGCACGAACTCCGGGACAGCCAGGCTATTGGCCCCTATCACTGGGCAGCCGCACGCCATGGCCTCCAGCAATACTATCCCTTGGGTCTCGCTGGTTGACGCGGTTATAAATGCATCCGCTGCAGAATAATATCTCGCCTTGTCCAGCTCCGAAACATAGCCAACGAAAGATATCTTCTGCCCGAGCCTCAGCTCCTTGGTCAGTCTCTGCAGATCATCCAAAACAGGTCCCTTTCCAGCTATAACCATCTGCGAATCGTCATCCAAAAAGTTCTTGGCTGCGTTAATGACCAAATCCAGGTTCTTCTCGAAGCTCAGTCTGCCCAGGCACAGATAGACTCTCTTGGACGTCAGGCCTAATTTCTCCCGCGACTTCTCCCTGTCCTGCGGCTGGAGCGTGTTGATGTCTATCCCGGTAGGTATAACAGTAATAGGCGGTTTTATCTTGAGCATCTCCTTTATGGCGTTGCTCGGCGTTATCACTTTATCATACTTGTTGTAATGGGAGAAGGAATAGGACCAGGCCAGTTTCTTGAGTGGTATCTGGCCGGCCTTGAATGGAAAAAGGTATTTCACGAACTCCGATAGCAGCGTATGGAAGGTAGCCACTTTAGGTATTCTCTGTTTATCAGCCACCTTGATGCCGTAATTGCCCATGAAGAAAGGGCCATGCGTATGTACTATATCCAGCTTCTCCACTTTCCCGAACGGTATCGCCAACTTGAATTCTGGATACGGTAAGAAAGGGACAGAGGCTTTGGCATGCACTGTCATCCCCTTATGGCTCTTGATGCTCGTCTTTGGGCAGTATATATGTATCTCATGCCCCCTCTTGACCAGCTCCTCTCCGAAAGACTCGATGGAAGTGACTACGCCGTTCGTCTGCGGAAGGAATGTCTCTGTGAAAAATCCTATCTTCATGTCACCATCCCACGAAAAACACTGCGAGCAAGGACAATGTCAGAGAAAGAATGAAAATCAGCGGAGCGACTATCTTCATCATCGCTATCATTGTGTTGATCGTAGACACCAGCTCGATGGAACGCTGCGGTCCGAAAACATCTATTCCCTTGACCTTTATCATCTTAGACCCGACTCCGACAGGCTCCAGATCGTCTAACGCCAGTTCGTACGTCTTCACCGCCCGCCTCACAAGTATGTCTTTCCTTATCTTCATGCCGAGCGGATTCTCAACGCCCCTGATGCTGTTGACGCAGTGAGAGTCGGTGGTCATTACCTCGACCTCGTCCGCTCCCAGTTTCTTTATCTCTCCGATTATCCTCTCTCTCAAGCCCGCTGCGATATTGTTTGCATCAAAAATCACGTAAGCCGTCTTCTGCCCATCAGCCTCTATGACAGTGACTCTGAGCCCGGTAGGCCCGACGCCATCGATGCAGCTGTACTCCTTCAATGGGTCTATCCCAATCCCCATCCTTATCTTATAGTCTTTCTCCTTCCTCAGTCCGGCATCGAGCCTTTTCACCCCTTCCAGCAGGTCGAAGACCACTGGATTGCCAGAGAAGATGGCATGGTCGCCAGGTCGGTGGCAGTTGTGGCAGTCGGCATAGATGACGTTCTCGTAGCCCGGCTTTACCTGGTTCATCGCAGCGAGCCCTATCGAGAAATCTATGTCCTCAGTCGCGTTTGGAGAAAACGTAGAAGCCATGAAAAGGCTATTGCCGAATTTCTGGCCGATTAGCTTGGCCGTGCCTTTTTGCGCCCTGACCGAATGGCTGGCAGTACCATGATACTCTATATCCCTGAGATTCTTCTTAATCTCGTTAGCGATCAGGACGAGAGATGCGGTATTGGTGGGGTTCAGGTCGTGAGTTGCTGTGCCGTGCGGGATGAACAGCTTCATGCTGCCCTCTAATCGTTCCATCAATACCCTGGTCAGCTTTCCGCCGCCCACCTCGCCGAATGGACCGGGATGGACATACGGGATGACAAAGAGCGTCTTGATTTTCTTCTTGGCCTTGAACGCAATCAGCCCAACGAGAGTGTCTGCTTTTTCTCCAATCCTTTTCAGCACATCCTCGATGGTCGTGGACTGGTCGAACCAGTTCTCGAGGAAAGCCGCGGCGACCTCTATCGTGTTTATCCCAAAGTTCCTCTTCATGGGCGCGTTGACCATCAGGATGAAAAGCGCTATCCCAAGAGCAAATATTATGAGCGGAAGTATCACCTTGGCTATGAGGGGCGGCAGGCTCACGACAACGCCGGGAATCAGGACCCCGGCGCCGAGGATGGCGAGATAGCCCAGGAGAGATTGGAAGGAGCCGAGAGCTATCGCCTGGAATACGGAGTAGGGGTAGGTTATCTTCAGCACAAAGCTCCTTATGATGAACACCACGACATAGCCGAATATCAGTATATCCAGCAGTCCGTACAGTCTGTTAGGCATTATTGCGCCGATCAGATAGAGGACAGATAGGATAAGGGAGTTGAAGAATGCGAGATAGAACGACCTCCTATAATTGAGCCTCTTCTCGGTCGGGCCGCTAAACATGCTTGTGAAATAGCCGGCCAGGAGTGCGGGAAGGGCTATGAAATAGAGGCCCAGGAAGGCGCCGTCTGCTAGATTAACCGCGTTCAGACCACCGATGACCGCGTTGTTGAAAATCCCCACTATAACCGAGGCGAGAAGGATTAGGACTACCGACCTCTGCGGAGAGTGCAGATCTATCAGATAATTAGTGAGACCGACAACATTCATTTTCCTGTCTTTCACTTCTTTCATACTTTATTATTAGACCGACAAGTATAAATATGTACTTCGTTTTCATTTTATCATGAAAATCTCTGAGGCGGTCAAGGTTGCGGAAAAATCGAAAGACGTGAAAGAGCTGCTGCAGAACGGATATTTCCTGAACTCCGGCATGGCCTTCCTGGAGCCGTTGGACAAGGACGTGAAAAAATGGGTCCTGACCTTTTATAATCCTGAAAAGAACGTTGTGGCCCAGGCGGAGGTCGATGGGGATAATGTGTCTCTGGGCGAGAGGGGCACCCCGATACACCCGACCAAGGAGAAGCTGGACCTGAAAGAGATAAAGACGTCGGGTGCTAGAATGCTCGAGAAAGCCAGGAACGATTTTAAGAAATACAAGCAGCCGGTTAGCCAGATAATAATGGCCGTCCAGGCTGAAAACGGAAAGCACCTATGGCACGTGAATTTTGTCACCACCATGCTCTATCTGGTAACGGTAAAGCTTGATGCTAAAAAAGGAGCGGTTATATCCTCCGAGATGCACAGCCTGGCGAAATAGTTATTCTTCCTCGTTCCCGAATTTTATGTCCAAGTCCCTCTTTACCGAGGCGCAATCCTCTATTATCGAATCAAGATGGGCCACTAATCTCCTCTTCTCACCCTGCAGATCCTTGACCCTCTTGTAAGGCTTTATCGCGTCTTCAAACATGCGGTAATCTACAACGGAGTATGGGAACTTGTCCATGCTCTGAGAAACATCCTTGACTATATCAGCGAGGAATTTGTTCATAGCCACCTTGACCTCTTTCCTGACCATCTTGTCCTTGGCTATGTACTTCTTCATCTCTCTGACAACAGCGGCCGTAGGAAACGCGAGCTTCTGTTCTAGCGACGCATCGACTTCTTCCTCTGCTTCCACTGGTTTCTGTCCCTTAGACTCCGGTAATTCTTCTGCCATTTAAACACCCCTTTGTAAACATAATCAGCAAATATATTAGGTCATCAAAGAATAAAAAGCATTCGTTAGATATAGGCCACTTCTTCCTCCTTTTTTTTCTCTTTTGACCTCCTCCTCAGCCTCCTTATCAGGCCCGCTTTTTCCGTGTCCACTACCGCCTTTATGAGGTTAGGGTTATGGCCGATCTCCTTCTCAATGCTCTCTAGAATCTGACGGGCTTCCAAATCCGTGACGTTGTATTCGCGCAGATAGTTCTTTACAGGCACTAAGAACTTCATCCAGCAGGTCATAATCTGATTAAGAATCCGTAGTATAAAAATTTAACACACAGGATATTTTCCATGCGCCAGGTCCATGCAGAACCTCTGGATGTCGGCCAGCTCTTCATCCATCTCGTTATGGATCTGCTTCTCCACTTCTCTCATCGACGTGCCTTTCTTGAGTTTGACCTGGGCGGCAGCGACAGCCGGGTGGTCTATCGGCTGGCCTATCCTGCTCAGCAGCCAGATGTAGACCTCCTCCACCCCGGGCACGTTCTTGTAGACGCGATCTGCTATCTTGTGAGTAAGGACGTTATAGATTTTCCCGACATGAGACACTGGATTCTTTCCGCAGGCAGCCTCCGAGCCGATAGGTCTGTTGAGCGGAATCAGGCCGTTTACC
The DNA here is from genome assembly GCA_964456465.1 of Microcaldota archaeon. Classification (GTDB taxonomy): domain Archaea; phylum B1Sed10-29; class B1Sed10-29; order B1Sed10-29; family CAYVZL01; genus CAYVZL01. Next base: position 15,191 of record CAYVZL010000004.1, on the reverse strand, counting down.
CTGTTCCCCCTTCCGACCTCGCCGCAATCAGCCCCGTCAGCCGAAGTGCCCAGCACAGTAAGATAGACGCCATTAATTCCCCTTCCCTGGGCGTCCAGCATGTTCAAAGCGACATGCACTTTGTGGTTATCGGAGTTCTCGTTGGCATACCTCTTAACCTCTTCGAGGATTTCGCCCTTTTTCCTGAAGTAGTCCTGCTCGCTTTTGATGTAACGGTCGACCACGGCCATGGCCACTATGAGCTCGATATGCTCATTGGTCCTGAGCCCCATGACCTTGATGTCCTCGCCGGACTCAGGGAACTTGTTCTTGAAATCATCCGAATTGATGTATTTCTCTGTCTGAAGCACCAACCTTTCAGTCACTGTGAGGGGCGCGTAGCCTACCGCTGCCGACGTGTCATTCGCCCCCAATATAGCCGATTTCCTCTTGAATATGTCTGTCAGGGCCTCAGAACCGGACTTAATCTCGGACATGTACTTTAAGTGCTTATCTGGCTCGACAAACCTGAGATTATCCTTGAACCATTCTTTTGCCGTCTCAATCGCTATCCTGTTCGGGTCTATGTCCTCGGTAGAAGTGGCCCTGTCCCCGAAAATGAGCAGCATCGGTTTGGCCAGGGTCCCCCCTCCGAACTTGGTCTTGGTCTCTCCCGCAACAAGCAGCCCCTTATCGACGTTGTGGTGGAGTATGGTGCCCGCTTTCTTCAGATACTCTTCGCATAAAGCGACAGACACCCGGTCCATGAGGGCGTCGCAGATAGAATCAGGATGGCCCAGCCCCTTTCGTTCAACCACTTCCACGCGCTGGTTTTTCTCCAGCCGCGTGACTTCCTCCACTAGTATGTTCCTCATGCTATCCCATTTAGCAGACCTAATTTAAATATATTTTGTTGTATCAGCAACAACAAGCGATTAGGCGGCAACCGAACGATTTCCCAATGGATATATCTGCAGCCGGTCAAAACCTATCTGGTGATGAGATGAGGAGAGCATTTGTCTTCCTGCTGCTGTTCGCAATAACGTTCTTCTCCGCGAGCACGATGCTTTAAACCCTTCCTTTTTATCTTCTACTGGCCATAATCACGTGATTGCATGGATGAGATAGTTCTGGACAAGAGGACATTTGAGGCTCTGGCGATGGAGAGCAGGATAAAGATACTCAAGGCTCTCAAGGAACGGAGGAAGACCCAGTCTGAACTATCCAAAGAAATGGTTCTAGCGCCTTCGACAGTCTCTGAGCACCTGGAGAAGATGCTCGAAGCCGGTTTGATAGCCAGGAAAAAGGACCACCACAAATGGATCTACTACGAGCTTACTGAGAAGGGGCAGCACATCCTGTCTCCTCAAAAGGCGAGCGTCTTCGTTTTCGCGCTCTCTCTGACCCTTTTCGTTGTCTTTTTGGGATACGTGTTCATAACTTTTACGACCGGATCTTTCAATGCGGCTTCAGCGCCCGCGATGGAAGGGCAGAAAGTCTTAGAAGCCGGCGCACCCGGACTAGGAGATAATGTAATCAGAACCCAATTTGACTATCTCACGCCAGCAATCTTGATAGCCATTGTAATCGTTATAGCTTTAGTTCTTCTCTGGTGCTTTAAGCGGATGAGAAAACAGAGGACAGTTTAGAACCAGCGTCTCGAACTCCCCGCCCTCGCCAGAAATATTAATCTTATGCTTGTCCCTGATTTTCTTCAGCTCTTCAAACGCCTTATAGTCTATCTTTCTTCCGACCCAGGACCTATCGAGGCCTTCAGCAGCGACATGGGTTATGATTATTTCGAAACCGGCATCTATCTGCTCCTTCAAAAGTTCCTCCTGGTTCCTGTGCCAGAGCGGGACAAGAGAGGCCATACCAAGCTCTTTCGCAATCCCGTCCAGCCTGCCCTTCTGATAGTTGCTCGCGATAGCTCCAGAAAAGAATCCGTCTATGTCCAACTTACGCAGAGCATTTTTCAGGTCTTCGAGCTCTTTCTCCTTCTCGCCCCTCGTCTTGACTATGACCTGCTTTATACCGATAGCTTCAGCCTGTTCTTTGGTCCTATCAATCATCGGATAGTGGAACATGTACGACTCGCTGGACTCGGGAAAAACAGAAACCAGATATTTGACATTATTACCCTGTTTTAGCATTAGATATAGCGCATAAGTGCTATCCTTCCCCCCAGAAAAAAGACAAGCCAGTTTCATACCTATCAGAATATACTCGCTAACCACGCTATGAACGCCAGTATTAGAACCAGGACAATCAGAAAAGTCACAAGCTGAAACATCTCTTTAGTGTCGCCAGTCCCGACACTGACCAACGCCATCTTCTTTTTCTCCTTCTTTTTGACTTCTTCCTCCTCCTTGAACACCCTGCCGTACGTCGCTGCAGCCACTTCCTCGCTCTTCTTGGCCGCCTTTATCTTGCCGAGTTTCTCAACCGCTTCAGGGAACTCTTTTTGCATCTTCGCCTTGATTTTGTCAGGAATAGAGCCCTTCTCCCACCAAGCTTTCCTTATCCTTACCGCACCTGGCCTCTCCATTTCCTCCCTGATTGCTTCTATTAGCTCTTCGCCTTCTTCTGCCTTCTTTTTCTCGAGGCTCTTCTCCTTCCTGAACCTCCTTTTCTTTGCAGGATATCTCTTGAAGTCCTCAATCCTCCTCTGAGCCAGCCCCCTCGGACCGTAATCATCAAAACTAAGCTGCCTTGTTTTTGAAGCTTCCTGTGCAGCTGGCGCTCTCTCTTCCGCCTTCTGCGCTCTGATGGGGCCGAAGACCATCCTCTTCCCACGAGTTCTCTTCCTGAAGACCACGTCTACCCCTGTCTTGACGGTGACTCCTTTTTCCGCCCTCATGCTCTTTCCAGCGAACCTTTTTCTCGGCATTTCATCTACCTGATTATTAAACTATGTTTAAATATAATAAGCTTACCAATAATTAGTCGCGGACCACTAGCTTAGTCTGGTTGGAGCACCCGACTGATAATCGGGAGGTCGCAGGTTCAAATCCTGTGTGGTCCATCATAGAAACGGTCCATATCTCTAAACGGCTTCTTTTGGGAGGTTGGAGGTATGGATATACATAATTTAGATAGGCAACTGGAAAGGGCGCTCGTTCTGCTCGAAAGAAAACGCCAAAATCCCATCTAAAACAAATTAACTGAGGGAGGTTAAGGAAATTATAAAAATTGCGCCGTCCTAAGTTCAGTCATGGAAGGCCAATCGTCTCTTATCATTTCAGACAGCGGACCCATGATAAATCTGGCTCATGTGGACAAGCTCTATTTGATAGCTGAAATTTCTCCTGAGCTGAACGTTCTAATCCCGCAAGAGATACTGGATGAATTGAAAGACAGTAAAACAAGAATGCAAGCGGATGAGCTAATCAAAAGCGGAAAAATGAGCGTTTTGCCGAAAAACATCGATAAGTATCTCGATAGGATACTGCCTATTGCCACCCAGATGGCTTACGTGGATTTCGGACAAAGTCAGAGTAGCTGGAACCCTAAACAGCATTATCCTGAAATTTATGTCATTCTGCTTGCGAAGGAGCTGGATGCGGCATTCGTACTGCTTGACGAGGATAGGGCGATAAGAGAGGCAAGGCGGCAGGGTCTGAAGCACTTAAGGCACGATGCGGTTTTGGACCTAGCCTGCGAGAATAAGCTCATAAGACCGGAAGAAGTCAAGGAATGCCTTAAAAAACTTATGACGGAACGGCACGTAAGGTATAAAAAGAAGGACCTTTTAATAAAATACGGGGTTGTTGGCTAATGGGTTTTGAATTTAGGACATGGAAGGAGGAAAGCGGGGTCTTGGGGTTCAGGGAGTGGGAGAAAGGGAGGGCAGTCTCAAAAAAGGTTGAAAAGGACCTCCCGAAGATAGCAGAGCTCGACAGGAAAGACCTGATAGAGCTGGTGCTGCACGTAAACAAGAAGAAAATGCTCAAGACAAAGCTGTGCAAGGAGCTGTTTCTGCTATCTGAAAGGACCGGAATATCTAAGATAATGCCTTTCGAGTGGTATCCTGCGAATTACGGGCCGTTTTCTGAAAAGATGGCGCAGGACCTGGAGCAGCTCAAGAAAGACGGCAGAATAAGGGAGAAAATAATCAAAAACAGGGAGAATATGTTTGAGTATGAGCTGATTGATGCTGAGAGGGCGGAGGAGATATGGGAAAAACTGCCCAGCTCCTTCAAGCACGCGCTGGTTGAGATAGCGGAAGAGTTCAAAGGCAAAAAAGTGGATGAAATATCTCACTATATACACATCGCCTATCCTAAATACGCGACAGCGGTCAAATGCTGAATATCCTTTCGTGAGCCTAAACTGCCTCTAACGAACCTGCTTGATGAGAGGGCATGGGAATTGATCACTGACTTCTTTTAGTCGTTTGGAGAATGAGCTGAAAAACCACCAAACAACCGAAAGGGGGTGAAGGGAGAAAACGCGAGCGCCTCAAGCGAGTGTTGTCCTCCCTCTTGAAATCCTGCGTGGTCCATATCAACCTTTAAATATTCTATCTGACTTATTCTTTTGAGAGCGATGGCACAGAGCGTCAAGATTATCGACGAGAAACCAATTAAGAAGTACATGATGAGCGAGCCGAATCTAGACACTCTGATAAAGGACCCGGCGCTCGAAGAAATTATGGTCAATGGTCCTAACCTGCCCGTTTTTGTCTATCACCGCGACTATGGGACCTGCGAGACAAACCTGGTTATGACTGAGGAGCAGATTCTAGAGACCATCCTCGACATAGCCAATAAGATGAACGACAGAATAGACTCTAACAAGCCTTTCCTGGACGCTAGATTGTCTGACGGCTCTAGGCTGAATGCCACGATACCTCCTGCGACTCCAGAGGGGCCAACCATAACCATCCGCAAGTTCAAGGAGAATCCGCTTTCTATCGTCGACCTGATCAACCTCGGGACAGTGAGCATAGAACTGGCGGCACAGCTATGGATGTTTGTCGAGGGGGAGAAGAACTATCCTCTGAACATACTCATAATCGGGGGAGCTGGCGGAGGAAAAACAACGACACTGAACGTTCTGTCCGCTTTCATACCCATGGAGGACAGGGTAGTGGTCATAGAAGACACACTCGAGCTGACTTTCCCTGAGAGGAAGAACGTGATAAGAATGGAGAGCAGGACTGGCAGTCTTTCTGGCGGAGAGATAACCATGAACGACCTGCTCAAGAATAGCCTGAGGATGAGACCGGACAGGATAATCATGGGGGAGGTAAGGGGGGAAGAGGCCGAAAGCCTGTTCAACGCAATGAATATAGGGCATTCGGCGATGGGGACCCTTCATGCCAACTCGCCCGGAGAATCAGCTGCCCGTCTCACCAACCCCCCGATGAATGTCCCCCAGAATATGCTGCCACTGATGGACCTGATACTCGTCGAGCATAAGCTGAGGTCCGGCGCCGGTCTGAAAAGAAGGATAACCTCGGTTGTAGAAGTGTCTCGTTCCGAGGTAGGCGTTGCGTTCAGCGAGATATTTTCCTATGACCCGAAGACAGACAAGGTCATCAGGACGGATGTGCCTATGCAGAAGGAGGAGAAACTGGCCGAGCTGTCCGGTCTGTCTACAATGGACCTGAAAAAAGAGGCACAGGAGAAGAAGCTGATTCTGCAGTACCTGCTCAAAAACAAGATAACTGATTTCGCTAAGGTGCAGGACGTAATCCAGCGCTACTACGTGGACCCGGAATCCGTCATATCTAAGTAGCGCCCATCTTCTTTATCTCTTCAATGTTCTTTCCGAAGTAGCTCTCGAACTTCGGCGTTATCTCGAGCAGTTTGGTGTTGCCTGCTTTCTTGGCCTTCACAAAACCTTTCTCAGCGAGCAGCTTGACATAATCATAGGCCTTGTTCCCGATTATCTTGACCACTATCGACTGTTTGACGGGATGTTTCACAGCGATCAGCCCCAGCGTCCTGAGGGTCGCCTTAGAGAATTCAGTATCTACCGCCAGATGGGACACGTGCTTTGTATAACGGTCCTTCACTTTCATCCTGAACTTGTGCTCAGTCTTGATTATCTCCAGACCGGTGTTCCTAGAGTTGAACTCGGACATCAGCTCCTCAACGATCCTTAGAACTAGACCCCTGTCCTCGGTCTCCATAACCTTCATTAGTTCTTCTATCCCTATCACACCGGGCGACATGAACAGTGCGGCCTCAGCCAGCTTTTTCTGCTCGTTTTCTTCCATGCTTTTCCCCTTCAAACAGCGTTATCTCCATCTCAAGCAAATGTATGAATATCTCGCCAAACGCTTTCTCCTGCCAGACCGCTATCTTCCCGTCATTGGCCAGATGAAGTACGGGGATGAGATGGTTTATCACGTCATCGCTCGTCTTCTCCTCGATCAAATCAGAGAACAGCACCAGGTTTTCTTCATCCATATTCTTCTTTATCTCCTCCAGGCTCTCCTTGAGTTTTTTCTCAAAGTCCTCGCTGCTCTGCGCCATCTCAATCAGCGAGTCAGGGATAATCCGCTCCAGTACCCTTCTCTGTTTCTCCGCCTTCTTCTTTTCTTTCTCCATTATGTCTTCGACTGCAGCGATGAGCTCCTCCAGCGAGACTTTCCTGGTGGTGGTCCTAAGCACGCTCTCAAGCTGCGGCACGACCGGCTCGGAATATATTTCGTCCGGTATCATGATAGGTATGGCTGCCTCTTCCTGCGTCAGAACCCAAGAATCAGATTTGTAGCGCAGGAGGATGCTGGACGCCAGGACTACGTTGGCGGATACCCTGAGATTCAGCGTTTTCAATTCCTTGACCCGCTCGAGATACTTCTGGCTGATTAGAGACAAGTCTATATCCCAGGGGTCAAGATTCTGGTTCTTCACAACATCGATTAGTATCTCTTTCCACTCGGGCTTCTCTGCTATCCCTATCAAGTCGAGTTCCATCGCGCCACCAAAAGCGATATTAATAGACGTATTTGAACTTTATAAACATTCTACTGCGCGGCATTAAGCTTATATAGATGTTTAGGAAAAAGGTTAGAGATGATTTTATGGCTGGAGCGAAAAAATTACAAAAGCCCAAGGTGAAATGCCCCCATTGCGGAGCGCAGATAGGGCTCGACCCCAAGACGCAGGAAGGCGAGATAATAGAGTGTCCAGACTGCGGATGCGAGTTGGAAATTGTGAAGAAAGGGGCAAGACTGGATGTCGAGGCTCTTGAGGAGAACGTTGGCAGTAAAGACGACTTGGGCGAAGCAGAAGAGGTAGAAGATTTCGAATGATTATAACGCGCCCAGCAAAAATCCTACTAATCCTATCCCAAGCGCCAGCAGGGTCATCTTCCTGACTTTCTCTAGTTCTTTTAGCCGTAATGATAGGTAAGCGGACCAGAGCAGAACGAGGTCCGTCACTAGAGCAGGACCAAGGTAGAGCCAGTTGTTCTGGAATTTGGGCAGCAATAGGAAAGGTATCGGGGACATGAGTATGGCTATCAGGATATAGAGGACGGCGAAGTACTTCGGGATTGTCTTCCCCATGGCTATCGGCAATGTCCATCTCCCGTATTTCCTGTCTCCGGCCATGTCCTGTATGCTTTTGATAATCTCCCTCCCAAGGCCGGTCAGGAAGGCTATCGACGCCAGTACTTGAATCGATGCGCTGATCTGGTCCGAGACTATATAGTTGCCGAAGACGAAAGGTACCGCCATCGAGAAAGCTATGAACATATTTCCTAACAACAGCAGTTTCTTGAGGGCGTAGGAATAGAGGACGGCCAGAACGGAGAAGACGACGGCGATCCAGAAGCACTCCATATTCACTAAGAGGGCAAATAGAACTCCTAGTGGAAAAGACACCTTAGCAGTAGCCATCGCAGCCCACGCGGAGATTGCTCCCGTGACCAGCGGCCTGTCCTTCCTCTTGTTCTTCTTGTCAGTGGGATAATCGAGAAAGTCGTTCAGGGCGAAAGAGCCCATACCTATAAAAAAGACGGAGAGAATGCCAAAGACAGTGGGCAATAACTGTATGTCTTTTGTTACCACTATTTCTCCTATCAAGACGGCTAAGGCTAGAAAAAGGGAATGTTCGATTCGCGTAAGTCTAAAAAATGCTTTCAGGCGCATGTTAATCTTTCAAGCTTTCCCACATGACCTCTTCTTTTGGGAACACGACTATGCCGTTATCACTTATCTCGTAAGGATGGGGTCTCTGGTTGTGTCTAGAGCCTCTCATCTTCTTCACGAACATGACTCTCTGCGGAGGCTTGAAGTATAAAGAGATTATAGCGTCTGTCACGAACTCCTCCACACCGAACCTGGAGAATTGGTCTCTCCCACCAAGCGTCTCGGCGGTCAGGACAGAGGTGCACTTCAATTCTTTGAGCGCATCGCCCAACTTGAACAGCGAGTATCTTATCTGCGAGGTCTCACCCATCCACATGCCAAAGGCCGTGGTCGAGTCGATAACCAGTCTTTTTGCCCCCATGTCGGTCACCATCTTCTTAATCTTCTCAATCTCGTCAGGGAACCTCTTCGCGAACTCGGCCGGCTCTATCATGCCGACCCTATAGAGTTTTATCATGCCCTCTTGCTCGTACTTGGTCAAATTCCATCTGAAGTTCTTCATGTTCCACCAGATGTTAGTAGCGCCCTCCTCCATCGAGATGTAGATGCCTGGCTCGCCGTACTCTTCCGCTCCCTTGTAGATGTACTGCATGGCAAAAATAGTCTTTCCAGTGCCTGCGCCCCCACTTAGCAGGACGTTGGAGCTCTCGATGAAGCCCCCCTCTATGAGTTCGTCTAATCCAGGTATCCCGCTTCTAATCCTTGTCATACTCTACTCTAACTCTTTACTTGTTTTTAAATCTAACTCCTTACAAATATTTTTCTACATCGAACTTCTCGCCGAACTTTGGAATTACTGATTTTATCCCGAGCTCCTCTTCAACCCATCTCGCGAACGGCTTTATCTGCTCCTCTTCGCCGTGGATGAAAAATACCGCCTTAGGGTCCATCTTCTTCACATAGTCCTGCAGCTCTTTCCTGCCCGAATGCGCTGAAAACTCGAAATAACCGACCTCAAGCTCCTTATAGTCGAGGTCATAATCCTCGAACATGAATCTCTTGCTCTCTATCAGTCTCTGTCCCGGCTCCCCCTCTGGTTGGTATCCCACAAAATACACGGCTTGGTTCGGCAGTTCTTTCATCCGGAAAAGATAGCTCACAGCAGGACCGCCCTGGAGGAAACCGGCCGTGCTAATCACGACGGAAGGCTCCTCAAGCGCTTCTTTCCGCATCTTCCAGCCCCCGACCCAGATCGCCTTTTTGAGCGCGGAATGGGTCTCTTTCGCATCTCTGATATAGTTAGGAAACTGGAGCATTATCTCGCTGGCCTTCTTGCTCATGCCGTCCATGTATACAGGATAGTCGAAATTGTGGCCCTCGAGTATAGACAGAACCTCCTGCGCCCTGCCCACAGCGAATGAAGGGACCAGTACGTTTCCGTTCGAGTCGCATACCTTCCTGCAGCTCTCGACGAACTTCTTCTCAAGCTCTTTCCTGTTCGGATGCTCCCTATCCCCATAGGTAGCCTCGGTTATCATCACGTCTATGCCCTTGTACCCGTCATAGGCCGCTGTGTGTAGTCTAGTATCGCTGTATTTTATGTCTCCAGTAAAAAGAAGGGAATGCTTATGCGTCTTTAGATTGACTGTCGCTGAGCCAAGTATGTGACCTGCGTCCTGAAAGCAGAATTCGATGCCGGAGCATACCCTGCGCTGCCTTCCATAGCCCAAGGGAATGATGTTTCGGATCAGCCTCTTGAGATGGCCATGGGAGAATATCTGCTCGAAACCCTTGAGCCTCGCCACCTTAATCGAGTCCTGGACCAGCAGATCTATCAATGGCAGAGAGGGAGGGGTCATGTAACAGGGAATCTCGGTCTTTTTGTAGAGCAGGGGGACAGCGCCCGAGTGGTCCAGATGCGCGTGAGACAATATAATCCCGTCAAGCATCCCCTTTACCGGCAACGGCAGCAGCGTCTCATCGTTCATCCTCACGCCATAATCCAGCAGGACATGCTCTTTCTGCTCTTCAACCAATATCGCTGTACGTCCGACCTCTTTGCAGGCGCCCAAAAAAGTCAGTTCCATAGCCAGATTAAGGGCTATAAGTATTAAATATTTTGCTTGAGTAATGCTCACAGCGGTGTCCCCTTGAAGCAACTCGATTTTTCAGACGCGGAGAAACTCTTAAAAAAGTACCGGATAAAGACACCTGATTCTGGAATAGCTAAAAAACCCGCAGAAGCGGTCAAAATCGCCAAGAAAATAGGATATCCGGTCGTGATGAAGATTATCTCGCCTGACATAATCCACAAGACAGAAAAGAAGGCGGTGATGATGGGCCTATCGGACGACAAGGCGGTCGAGAGGGCGTTTGACGAAATCAGGAAGCGCGCGGGAAAAGCTGCTTTCAAAGGCATGCTGGTCCAACGCCAGGCATACGGCAAAGAGGTAATAATCGGAGGAAAGAGGGATCCGCAGTTCGGCGCTGTTGTCCTGTTCGGTCTTGGCGGGATATTCGTGGAAATCATGAAAGACGTCTCTCTTCGGATAGCGCCCATAGACAAGCGCGAGGCGTTGGAGATGATAAAGGAGGTTAAAGGCTACGCTATCTTGGCTGGAGCTAGGGGAGAGAAGCCGGTAAATCTCGAGAAGCTGGCCGAGCTGGTCGCCTCCGTCTCAAGGCTAATTTCAGAAAACGATATCCAGGAGCTCGATCTGAATCCGGTTTTCGTCAATGAGAAGGACTGTTTGCCGGTTGACGTGAGGATGATGAAATGATAAAATGGCTTTACCAGGAAGGCAGGGAGACGAAATCTGGGAAAGGGATAAAATACAGCGTTCCAGAGAAAGGACTGATTTTGGTCATGGCGATCAGCCCGACAGATGATGAGCTCAAGAAGATATCACAGGATTTCTCGCTGCCGCTGAAGATACTCAAGAACTTCGCCAAGGAAAGAAGGTCAGTAAGGTATTCGTTCGAGCCATTCGCGTGCACTTTCGTCGACTACAACTTGGATGGCGAGAAAGTAAAGCGAACCAATGTCCTGTTTTTCGTTGCAAAGAACTTCATGGTAACAGTTCTTGAAGCCCCAATCCAGTCTTACGAGGCGGTTTTCGCCGAGCTTTCTGAGAATAGCGGAGGTCTGACGAGCATCAAGGCGCTGATTGAAGTGATTGATGCAGACATAGAGGAGAACTATGACGTGCTGGAGAAGATTGAGAATGAGGTGGCTGAGTTCGAGAGGGAATTGGCCACGAAAAGGAGGGACTGGCACATCGAGAGGGTTGTAGAGGTGAGAAGAACGCTCAACAAGATGTCTCGCGCTTTCTGGGGGTCTTCTAGGATAACCTACTTCCTCAGGGCTGGACTCGGCTCTCTGAAGATATCACCAATGGAGGCCAGACGAATGGAAGACCTGCACGAAGGATTCATCCACCAGCTCGACATAATCTCCAACCACAAGGAAATCCTTACTGATATAATCACCATCTACCAGGTTAACATCTCAAACTGGCTTGCGACTATATCCAATAGAATCAACTCGAGCATTAAGCTACTGACGTGGGTCATGTTGGTACTGACGGGGCTAACCCTAGTCATAACCGTGCCGAACACATTAGCGACCGTCTTCGGCATCCCATATTTTGGTCTTTCTTCAACCGCTTCTCAGTACATAGTGGAGCTTCTCATCGCCTCAACCGTAATACCTGCTTTGCTGTTTTTATATTACTGGAGAATGATAAGGAAGAAAGCTGAACACGCGGAAGAGCAGGCGAGTTAGATGTATAAGATCAGGATTCACGGTAGAGGAGGGCAAGGAGCTAGATTGGCAGCAAAGATTATCGGTATGGCCGCCTATCTAGAAGGAAAGAACGCCCAGGCCTTCTCGATATATGGAGCTGAGAGGAGAGGCGCACCAGTAGCCGCGTTCGTGAGGATAGATGACAAAGAGATACTCGAGCGGGGCTATATCCACGATCCAGATTGCGTTATAGTTTTGGATGATACTCTATTGGGCTCTAGCGAGATAGGAGTCTTCAACGGGCTCAAGCCAGGCGCGCTAGTCCTGATAAACACCAAGAAGAAGACACCGTTCAAGCCGCCAAAAGGAGTCAAGGTAGTGCCGGTCTGTGCCACTGACATAGCGCTCGAGATATTCGGCAAGCCTATCTTCAACACGGTCATGCTTGGCCCCTTCATAAGGCTGACCGGCGTCGTCAAACTGAACAGCGTCAAGGATGCGATTTTCCACCAGATCGGCAAGAGGAAGAAGCACCTTGTCGAGCAGAACCTGAAGGCAGTCCAGAGATGTTACAATCTGGTTTGCCCGTTAGAGGAGAAAAAATGATTGAAGAGCATAAGATAAAGTATGAAGGAGCGAAAGGGGTTCCGGTAATCAGAGAGACTGGCAACGCAACCAAAGTGCATACTGGTCTTTGGCGGACGGAGAGGCCGCAGGTAGACTTCACCAAATGCATCAAGTGCAAGCTCTGCTATCTCTACTGTCCGGTGACTGCCTATACCTGGACAAAGAAAGGGCCCGCTTGCAACTATTATTTCTGCAAGGGCTGCGGGATCTGCGCAGAAGAGTGTCCAGTAAAGGCTATAACGATGGTCAAGGAGGAGAGGTGTTGAACGAATTCCTGACAGGCAACGAGGCGGTGGCATGGGCCGCGAGACTTTCCAGGGCGCAGTATATCCCCAACTATCCTATCACGCCGCAGACAGAGATTATAGAGACGCTGGCCCAGTGGCACGCTGACGGGAATTTAGATGCGGATTTCTGCCCCATGGACTCTGAACACTCAGTCATGTCAGCGGCTATCGGCGCATCAGCTACGGGAGTGAGAGTATTTACCGCAAGTTCTTCCCAGGGCATAGAGCTGATGCACGAAATGCTTTACATCGCCTCTGGTCTAAGACTGCCGATAGTAATGGTCAACTGCTCCCGAGGCCTGTCCGCTCCAATAACCCTGCTCTGCGACCATAACGACTATCTTGGCATGAGAGACACCGGCTGGATAATGATAAACGCGCAGAACAACCAGGAGGCTCTAGATTCAACTATCATGGCCTTTAAGATATCGGAGAACAAAGATGTGCTCTTGCCTTCAGTCGTCAACATGGATGGTTATGTCCTTTCCTATACTATGGAGCCGACTATAGTGCCGGAGCAGGGCGTGGTCGACAGGTTTTTGCTGCCATACAGACCAAAACATGCGTTCTTCGACCCAAAACAGCCCATGGTGCAAGGAATAGCCGTTCTCGATGGAGTCAATTACACCCATTTCAGAAAACAGGTGCATAAAGCCCAGCTCAATGCCAAGCACGTCATAGAGAAAGTCTGCACCCAGTGGCATAAAGCGACCGGCAGGCACTACGGCATGATAGAGAAGTACGAGATGGAGGATGCGGAGATGGCGATAGTGACTCAAGGTTCTGTTAGTACTACGGCCAAAGCGGAAGTAGAAGAGATGAGGAAGAAAGGGATGAAAGTGGGTCTGTTGCGGCTGAGAGTCATGAGACCATTGCCGAAAGAGGAGATAAGGAACGCGCTGAAGGACATGAAAGGAGTCGCTGTTGTCGATAAGAACCTCGCACCAGGGGTAGGAGGGATAGCTCACTCGGAGATTAGGGACTGCCTTTATGATATAGAGGAACAACCCATAATGTCCTCATTCATCATGGGCCTTGGCGGGAAGCCTGAGGAGATGAAGCAGTTCGCGCAGATTATAGACATGCTCAAGAAGGACATGATAGACAAAAGGGGGAGGGTAAGATTTGTATAAAGAACTGAAGGCAATGAGGGACGTACCTGAAGAAGATTTCCTTATCGGTGGCTCTCCCACATGTTCGGGCTGTCCTGCCGAGTTGGGTCTAAAAATGGCGCTAAAGGCGCTTGGCAAGAACACGATAGTCGTAAATAGTTCGGGCTGCATGTCCCTGTTATGCAATTATCCATATACTCCGCTGAAAGTTTCCTGGATCCACTGCGCGATAGAGAACGCTGCCGCGACGGCGACCGGAATCGCAAGGGCCATGAGGCTGTTGAGGAAGGATGCTACAGTCATCTGCTACGCCGGGGATGGAGCGACGTATGACGTAGGAATAGGCTCTCTTTCAGGGATGGCTGCGAGAGGAGACCCGATAATATATATCTGCTACAACAACCAGGCTTACGCTAACACAGGGAATCAGTGGGACACAGCCACGCCTTTCCTGGCCAATACCAAGACGACCCCCCCTGGCAAGCAGTCGAAAGGCAACCTTATCCCGCACAAGAACATGATAAAGATAATGGGCGCTCATGGCATATACGCGGCAAGCGCCTCTCCAGCCTATCCGCTGGACTATATGAACAAGCTGAGGAAGGCGCAGGCGATGAACATTCCGGCCTATATCGAATATTTATCTCCCTGCGTACCTGGGTGGGGGTACGACCAGGAGAAGGGCATTAAAGTGGCGAAGCTGGCTACAGAGACCTGTTTCTGGCCGCTCTACGAGATAGAAAACAATAAAATAACCATCAACTATAAACCTACACAGATGAAATCGGTAAAAGAGTTCCTGCAGCTCCAAGACAGGTTCAGGCATTTGTCCGAGTATGATATCAATGTCATACAGGGCTTGGTCACAACAGACTGGAAGGAACTTCTAGAGGCGGAGACATGCAAAAAGATATGAGAGCTTTTTTCGAACCAGAAGGCGTAGCTATCGTCGGAGCTAGTCGAGAGCCGAACAAGATAGGCTACTGCATCTTCAAGAACTTCGTGGACAACTTCAAAGGGCCGGTCTATCCTGTCAATCCTAACGCCGCTGTCATTCTCAAAAAGATATGCTACCCCGACGTGACCGAGATTCCGAAGCCGGTTGATTTGGCTGTTATCGCTGTCCCCGCGAAGCAGATTTCCAAGGTCATGGAAGACTGCGTCAAGAAAAAGGTCAAAGCCGTCATAATAATTTCAGCTGGCTTTAGCGAGATAGGGAACAAGGATTTGGAGGAGAAAGTACTCCACATAGCAAAGAAAGGAAGAATCAGGATAATAGGGCCTAATTGTCTCGGCGTCTACGACACGTTCTCGAAAGTAGATACTCTTTTCCTGCCTGCGGTAAAGCTCGGAAGACCCAAAGCCGGCGGAATCAGTTTCATCTCCCAGTCAGG
>CAYVZL010000003.1:24909-25995 GCA_964456465.1 Microcaldota archaeon | reverse complement strand
GAGATGTGGGCCAGCCTGTCCTGATACCTGGAGACATGGGGCTTGCTAGTTATATACTCGTCGGGACAGAAAAAGCGGAAGAGACGTTCTATTCGACAGCACACGGCGCAGGGAGATGCAAGTCCAGGACAAAAGCGCTGCATTCTATCAGGGGCGAAGACGTCAAGAGAGAGCTGGAGGCTAAGGGGCAGATAGTCATGGCAACTTCCCCTAAAGTCATAGCGGAGGAGGCGCCCAGTGTCTACAAAAACGTGGATGAAGTAATCAGGGCAACGGAACTATCTGGCATCTCGAGGAAGATAGCTAGGACGGTTCCGATGGGCGTCGCGAAGGGCTAGTTTTTTATATCTTTCAAGTGAGATATAGAGAATATGGCAAGAAAGATTGCCGATACTAAATATCTCACCAAGCCGGTAGACTATAGGCTAGTCGCCTTGCTCATCGTGCTGGCGGTGGTAGTCGTATTCGCATTCAACATGATATTGTCATCTTCTCCGGAACAGCCGCCAGAAACCTGCAAGGACGGCTCTGACTGCCCGAGAGGCTATATCTGCTATATTGGCATCAGCAAGAACAGCTGCTTCGACCAGGACTGCGTGAACTACTGCCTGGCACAGCCTACAGGTTGCGGGGGCGAATGGAACACAGTTGGGAAATACCCTGAGTGCAGCTGCGGGTTCACTTGTGTAGCGGATATGAACTGCCAGGCCTATTGTCAGAAACAGCCGCATATAATGTGCGTGGGGCAGTGGAACATTTCAGGGGTATACCCGAAGTGCGTCTGTCACTGGCTGTGCGAGGAAGGCGGACCAGTCTAGATTCTCCTCTTTTTGGCCCTTCTCAGATAGTTCAGTGTTCGCTCATCGCGCGTTTTTGCCAGGTCTATTATCCCAGGCGGCTTGGGCCTGGGCTTCGCCGCGATTCTTGACTCGCCCAGCACCTCGCTCGGGTCTATTGTCATTCTCTTTCTTCGCATCATGCTATCGTTAGGTATAAAGGGCAGACGGTTTATAAAAGCAGTATATCTTTCTGAATAAGGTATTTTAATCTCTTTGTTCCTAATCCAACCATGATAAAGGCAATAGC
>CAYVZL010000003.1:0-24809 GCA_964456465.1 Microcaldota archaeon | reverse complement strand
ATAGTCACGTTCGACGACACCCACAAGCACAAGCCGGACCTAGCGCCGTTCCGTTTCCTGCTGAAGAAACTGAAATTGAAGCCGAAGCAGGTGATGTTCGTTGGTGATAGTCCGCGCAGGGACATGCCAGGTGCCAGAGCCGTAGGTATGATTACTGTTTTTGCTAAGTACGGTCTGATTCCGCGAGAAAGAGAGGCGTCTAAAGCCGATTATACTCTCCACAGCTTCAAGGACCTGCTCCAAGTAGTGAGAAAAGCCAATAGAGCGTAACCTTTTTAAACCCAAATATAGACAATTATAACACTGGTTTTGAAAACCGCTTGTTTGTTTTTTAAAGTTTCGAAATTAGTCCGGCATTCGAATGGTTTGTAAACCTAGCTTTAGCGCTGATTTGAATGGGCAAACGTGCAGGACCGAGAAGAGGAAGCAAAGCCTTCTATCCGAAGAAGAGGGCGAAAAGAATATTCGCTACTGTCAAGCATTTCCGAGGCGAAGGGATGTTGGGCTTCGCGGGCTATAAGGCCGGCATGACCCACATCATTGGGCTTGACAACTATGAAAAAAGCCCGTCATACGGCATGTCCATCCACATTCCCTGTACAATAATCGAAACCCCTGATTTGTTCTGTTTTGGCGTCATTGCCTATAAACGGACCCCATATGGTCTCTTTGCTGTTTCTACCGTCTATCACGACAAGCTGGACAAGGATCTGGCTCGCGCTATCATAATCCCTAAGAAGCACAACAAAGAGGAAAACAAGAAAAAGATTGAGAAAGAACTCGCGTCTATCGCTGAAATCAGGTTATTGGTCCATACGCAGCCTAGAAAAATCAAGCTCAAAAAGAAGCCTGAGATATTCGAATTGCCTATTCTGAAAGCTCCGGAAGAGGCATGGAAGCTGGCCATGGAGAAGCTCGGCAAAGAGATAAAGGCTTCTGAGATATTCAAGGAAGGCGACTTTATCGATGCTACTGCTATAACCACTGGAAAAGGAGTTGCTGGCCCTGTCAAGAGGTTCGGGATAAAAATCCAGCACCACAAGGCCGGACCCCATCGAAGAAGGCCAGGCAATATAGGGCCTTGGCATCCTGCGAGAGTGCTCTGGACCGTGGCTATGCAGGGCCAGTTAGGTTTCCAGCGAAGGACCGAGTCAAACAAGAGGATACTGAAGATAGGCGATAACGCGAAGGAAATCAGTCCAAGGGGCGGAATACCTTACTATGGCGAACTAGCTGGAAACTATATTCTAGTCATGGGCTCAGTACCCGGCCCTAAAAAGAGATTAGTGTTCATCAGGAAGGCGATGAGGCACAATAAAGAGACGCCTCTGCCTGCGATACAGATTATTTCGACGAGACCGCAACAGTGATACTATGGCTGTAACCACGCGAAAAAAGACGTTCAAGAAAGCCGGGGCCTCCATCGAGGAAGAGCTGTCAGAAACTAAGCATGGAAAGATAAAGGGGTTCAGCAAAAATGAAATGGAAGCCTTGTTCAGGATAGTAAAAGGAAGCGAGGAGAGGAAGGCGCTCATGGATTATGCGAAAGAGAACAATCTTTCAATAAGCGTGCTAATCAGAAGGTACAAAGAAGAAAGGAAGAAAAGACTATGAAACTGCCCGTATTCGACATGGAGGGGAAGGAAGCCAGACGGATAGAATTGCCTAGCGTCTTTTCTGAGCAGGTCAGGCCGGACTTGATAAACAGGGCGGCAATGGCAGTTAGAAGCACCAAATTCCAGCCGAAGGGTTCAACGCCCTTAGCCGGACTGCAGACCTCGGCAGAGTATGTCGGTAGAAGGCGGGCCTATCGTACCATGATTAACATCGAGAGAGCAAGACTCCCTAAGGTCAAGCTGGCAAAGGGGAGATTCGGGGAAGTCAGGATTGTCCCGCAGTCAAGAGGGGGCAGGCCGGCCCATCCGCCAAAAGTTGAGAAGATTCTAATCGAGAGGATTAACAAGAAGGAGAGGAGAAAAGCTATCCGCTCGGCAATAGCTGCTACCGCCAATCCGGACCTGGTCCAGAAGAGAGGGCACCTGGTGGCGATGGAGACTCCAATCATAGTCGAGGATTCATTCGAGAAACTGAAGAAGACGAAAGAGGTATTATCTTTATTCGAAAAACTCAAACTGGATAAAGAGCTTGAGAGAGACAGAGTGGTCAAGATAAGGGTGGGCAGAGGCAAGATGCGGGGAAGGAGATACAAGAGAAGGAAAGGGGTTCTGGTCGTGGTCTCTAAGATTTGCCCGGCAGTCAAAGCATCGGAGAACATACCCGGAGTGGACGTGTCTGTCGTGAAGAACCTAAATGCCGACTTACTGGCGCCAGGCGGACAGCCGGGTAGACTGACTCTTTTCACAGAGTCAGCGGTGAAGGAATTGGACAAATTATTCAGATGATGCTTATGACTATAGAATATCCGTTGATTACAGAAAAATCCGTTGGCCTCATAGAAAAAGAGAACAAGCTGGTGTTTGTTGTGGACAAATCAGCGACAAAGCACGACATAAAGAAGGCCGTGGAAGAGCTTTATGGTGTCAAAGTGGCTACTGTCAACACGATGATCTCCATGAAAGGCAGGAAGAAAGCGTATGTCAAACTAAAACCAGAATACAAGGCGTCGGACATAGCGACCAAGCTCAAGGTGCTTTGATGGTGATTGAGGTAAGGGTGTTGAAGAAAGGCAGCTGCACAAAAAAGGACCAGGAGATGCTTGACAAGATGTTCAACGCCTATCGTAAGGAGATAGGGGCGGGCTGGGGCGAAGTGTTCAACAAATCGCTCTGGGAAGGAGTGGAAGAGGGAAGAAACATGCTGGTGATGGCTGTGGAAAAGAGCAGTGACAAGCCTCTTGGATTCATAAGGATGGTCAAGGAGAAGGAAGGGGACAGGGAGTACCTGAAACTCAATGACTTCTACAATGTTCCTGAAGTCCGCGGCAGGGGGCTCTCGACCAAGCTCAGCAAGAAAGCCTATATGGTGGCCAGGAACATGGGCTTCGGCCTCGTGCGCACCGGCAATCCTGTTAGTCCTGCGGGCGAGAGGGTGGTCAAGAAAGTGCATGACAAGGTTCATACTGACTGGGGAATGATACCTGAGGAGAAGTTCAGAAAACGAAGAGTGAGATAATGGGCAAGCCGTTGATTTCGCAGAGAAGGGGGAAAGGGAGCCCGTCGTTCAAGGCCAGGAGCACCCGTTTCAAAGCCGAGGTCGAGTACAGGACTTACGACGAGAAGGAGAAAGGATTACTCAAGTTCGAGATAATAAGCCTTGTGGACGACCCGGCGAGGAGCGCTCTCCTGATGGAAGTCAAATACGAGGATGGGACCGTTCTATTCCTGCCAGCTCCAGAGGGAGTCATGGTCGGCCAAGTGCTTGAGGAGGGCTATAACGCTTCACTCGGTATAGGGAACATACTTCCGCTCGAGAAGATTCCTGAAGGTTATCCTATTTTCAATATAGAAACAGTCATCGGAGACGGCGGTTCTCTTGTCAGGGCATCCGGCGCGATAGCCTATGTGGTGAACAAGAGCGGAGACCAGGTTCTAGTCAAGCTGCCTTCGGGCCAGATGAAATATTTCGACGGCCGTTCCAGGGTCACTATAGGAAATGTCTGCGGAGGAGGCAGGCCGGAAAAACCAATGCTGAAGGCCGGAGTTGGCTATTACCAGGCCATAGCGAGAGGGCACTGGTATCCGACGGTTAGGGGAGTCAAGATGAACGCTTATGACCATCCTTTTGGCGGCAAGCAGCATCATGGCGCTATGACGCCCAAAGGAGTCGGGGGCGCACCAGGACAGCACGTAGGGTCTTTCGGTGCTAGAAGGACAGGCAGAAGGAAGAGATAATGGCAAAAGTATTCTATTTTCACGGCAAGACATGGGAGGAAGTGAAGAACATGCCTCCCGAAGAGTTCATGAAGCTGTTGCCTTCAAGAAAGCGCAGGTCGCTGAAGAGAGGATTGAACGATTCGCAAAAGACATTGCTAAAGACCATACGGAACAGCAAGCCGGATAAGATGATAAGGACGCATGTCAGGAGCATGATCATAGTGCCTGAAATGGTCGGAAAAAGATTTATGATACATGATGGAAAAGACTGGAACATAGTGGATATAATCCCGGAGATGCTGGGCCATTATCTTGGTGAGTTCTCGCTTACGCGTGAGAGGGTCAAACACTCAGGCCCGGGTATCGGGGCGACGAGGGGTACCAAATTCATATCGGTGAAGTAGATGCCTTACAGTTACGAGCTAGATGAAGAGGATGAGAAAAAGACTTCGAAAGCCTATGGGAAAGAGGTCAACATGTCGTTCAAAAAGGCCAACGAGGTCTGTCACGTGATTAAGGGGATGAACGTAGACGCAGCTATCGCTTATCTCGAAAAAGTAATCACGAAGGAGGCTTTCGTCCCTTTCAGGAGATACAAGACCAAAATAGGGCACAAGAGGGGCGGACAGCCGGGCAAGTATCCAAGAAAGCCGGCTAAGAAGATAATAGAGCTGCTGAAGAACGCCAAAGCCAACGCCAGCCATAAAGGCTTAAACGACGAACGGCTGAAGATAGAGCATGCCACTGCCAACAAGGCGCTCGAGTTCCCCAGGGTCAAGCCCAAGGGAGGAAGAGGGAGCCCTAGACCGCATAACATGGAATTGACCAACGTCGAGATAATACTGAGGGAATACTGATGATAGAGAGAAAATTCATAAACGAAAACATAAGGATGCTTAAGGTAGTGGATTATGTCAGAAAGGAGTTGGAGAGAGCGGGGATTATATCCGTGGACATCCAGCGAAGTACTTTAGCCACCAGGATAGGCATTATAGCCGAGAATCCGGGCCTCATAATAGGAAGGAAGGGGAAGACCATCCAAGACCTGACTGCCGATATAGAGAAGAAGCTCGGGATAGAGAACCCGCAGATAGAGGTTGCTGACGTCAGGAACACTTCGCTGGAGCCGAGAGTTATAGCGCGATGGATTGCGAGGATGCTTGAGAGGGGGCTAAAGCCGAAGAGAGTGCTGCAGAAAGCGGCTGAGAGGGTCATGGGCGCCGGTGCGATGGGTGTCGAAATCGTGGCCAAGGGCAAGATCCAGGGAAAGGGCGCCCAAGCAAGGTCTGAGCGGATAATGAAGGGGTATGTGAAGAAATCTGGGGATTCTGTCAAGCTCATAAACGAGGCGTTCGAAAAAGCCACCTTGAAGCAGGGGATTATAGGCATCACGGTGAGGATAGCTCCAGCCGATGCTGTTTTCCCTGATAAGATAGACATCAAGAAGTTTTTCGAGCAGGCTAAGAAAATAGAAGAAATGAAAAAACCGGAGATAATAGGTGAGGAAGTTGGCAATATTGAAAAGGAAGGACCTAAGAAGCCTAGGAAGCGAAGAGCTAAAAGACAAACTGACGCAGCTAAAGAGTGAGCTGTCTACGGAGAAGGGCGCGGTGGCATCCGGCACGAAACCGGAGAATTCAGGCAAGATAAAAGAGATAAAAAGGACGATAGCGAGAATATTAACCGTATTGCATGAAAGAGAGGGGGGTAAAAAGCAAAAATGAGTGAAACGTGCGCAATCTGCGGTCTTCCAAAAGAACTCTGCGTGTGCAAGGAGATATCAAAAGGCGAGGAGAGGATCGGGGTCCACATCGAGAGGAGGCACGGCAGAAAGTTCCTGACCATCATCAGCGGCTTCGAGCAGACTGCTGGCTTGAAGGAATTGGTGAAGGAGATGAAAAGGGAACTCGCCTGCGGTGGGACACTAAAGGATAACAAGATAGAACTCCAGGGCGACCATAGGGACAAGATAAAAGAAATCCTCGTAAGCAAAAATTATCGCGCGGATCAGATAGATGTGAGGTAAATGGACAGACTCGTAATGGATGAGCTCATAGGGTTAGATGTCAAAATCATCAAGAGCACCCGCCGAGAGCTGATCGGGTTGAAAGGGAAAATAATCGACGAGACGCTCAATACATTCATCATAGAGGTCGGCGACAAGGAAAAGGTTGTCCCGAAAAAACTCTGCGTGTTCCGGTTCTATTCGGACGGGGAACATGACATCGACGGCAGGGACTTGGTCTACCGGCCCGAGGATAGGATAAAAAAGTATTGGAAAGATTTCGCTTGAGTGATACTATGGTAGAATGCAACGATAAGAACTGCCCGAAACACGGCAAACTGAAAGTGTATGGCGGCACTATAGAAGGCGTAGTGGTTAGCGACAAGCCTAAGAACACCGTGATAATCGAAAAACAGTATCTGAATTACGTCCCTAAATACGAGAGGTACGAGAGGCGGAAGACTAGGATAGCTGTTCATAAGCCGCCCTGCATGGACATACACACCGGCGACACCATCGTAGCTGGCAAGTGCAGGAAAGTATCAAAGACCAAGGCGCACGTCGTATTGGAGAAGATAAAATGAAAGCGATAGCAGCTCACATCTACGGAGGCCTGCATCCCGGCTCTATAATCAGGGTGGATGACAACTCGGGAGCCAAGATGCTGAGGATGATTAACAAAGCGAAATACAGGGGGAGGAGAGGAAGAGCCGCCGATATAGGAGTAGCAGACATCTTCCAGGCCTCGGTAATAGCGGGGAAAGTGGACATGAGGAAGAAAATAGTAAGAGCCGTCGTAATCCGCCAGAGGAAAGAGTACCACAGGTTCACCGGTGAGACGATAGCGTTTGAAGATAATGCTTGCGTATTGATCAATGAAAAGAACGAACCGCAGGCTTCTGAGATCAAGGGAGTCGTGGCGAAAGAGGTCGCCGAACGATTCCCTAAGATAGCGACCATATCCAAGAACGTTGTGTGAAACCATGATTAAGACGAAACAGCCGAGGAAGCAGAGGAAAAGACTGTACAACATGCCCCTGCACAAGAGGAGAAAGCAGATGTCCGCTAGGCTTTCGGACGAGCTGCGCAAGACTATAAAGAAGAGGAACGTGCCCATCGTCAAGGGGGACAAAGTCAGGGTCATGCGAGGGGAATATTACGGCAAGGAAGGCAAAGTGATGATGATCGACTATAAGTATTACAAGATAGGTGTGGAGGGGATAATGGTGAAAAAACCTACTGGAAAGGAGAAGCCCATCCCCATACATCCATCAAATGTCATGATAACCGAACTGAAGCTGACTGATGAGAGAAGGAAGAAATCGATAGGTAGATGATATGGGTTCAAAAGGCGGAAGAAGGCATCTGAAAAAGCTCAAGGCTCCTAAGTCCTGGAACATCGAACGAAAGGACTTTGTCTGGATAACGAAGCCGAGAGCGGGGCCGCACTCATTAGAGGGCTCACTACCGCTAACCACCATACTCACGATTGTGCTGAAAAAGGCGGATACAATCCGAGAGGCGGAGATGCTGATCAAGACGAACGAGATACTGGTCGATGGCCGGGTGGTGAAAGACCCGAAGTTCCCGGTCGGCTTCATGGACGTTCTCTCAATGCCCAGGATTGACGAGCACTACTTGATTACTTATGATAAATACGGCAGGCTCCAGCTCCAGAAGACCAAGGAGCAGAAGTTCAAGCTCTGCAGGATCGAGAGGAAATTTGTCGCGAAGAAAGGCAAGAAGATGATCGGCCTGCACGACGGCAGGACACAATTGGCTGACAAGGATTACAAGATAGGAGACGTAGTCGAGATGGCCGTACCGGATCAGAAGATTCTAGACCATTTCGAGTTCAAGAAAGGCAATACAGCGTATGTGATAAAGGGGAAACATGCCGGGAAAACGGGGAAGATAAAGGAAGAGATTAAGGGGACTGCTGCGAGGGAGTCTCTAGTGGTTATGGAAAAAGAGGGCGAGACTTTCAACGTTCCGAAGCGATACCTGTTTTTGATTGGGAGGGACAAACCAGAGATAACAATAGAGTGATTTCATGATTTCGATAGAGAAGGTTACCGTCAATATAGGCGTTGGCACAGCTGGTGAGAAGCTCGAGAAAGCGAAGAAGCTGCTCGAGAAACTTACTGGCCAGAAGCCGATAGAGACTGTGGGCAAGAAAAGGATACCCACCTGGAACGTAAAGCCCGGCTCGCCTATAGGGACGAAAGTGACTCTTCGTGGAAAGAAAGCGATGGATTTCCTGAATCTGGCGCTGGATGCGTCGGACAGGAAAGTGAAAGAGTCCGACTTCGACAGCATGGGCAACTTCTCTTTCGGCATACACGAGTACATAGATGTGCCCGGCTTCAAGTACGACCCAGACATAGGGATATTGGGGTTCGATGTGAGCGCCACTATCCAGAAGTGGGGCTACAGGGTAAAGAAAAGGAAGAGGAAGACTGCCCGCATCCCGAAAAAACACAACGTCACCAAGGCCGAATCATTAGAATACTTCAAGAAGAATTTCAGTGTGGTGGTTGAATGAATAAGGTCCCGAGACCGCAGAAATACAAGAACCCCAGGAAGGGCGAGGCGAAGAGATTCTGCCAGTTCTGCAAGAGGGAGGACGGGCTGATAAGCAAATACGGCCTCCAGATATGCAGGGAATGCTTCAGGGAGAGAGCCACAAGACTGGGATTCAAGAAATACGGGTGAAACTATGGATACGCTAGCTAACGCGCTTAGTAATTTGAAAAATCATGAACTGCTCGGCAAGAAGGAGTGCGAGATAAAACCAGCCTCTAGGATGCTCGGCAGCATATTGAAGATCATGCAGAAGGAAGGCTATATAGGGGATTTCGAGTTCATAGACGATGGGAAGTCGGGCATCTATAAAGTGAGCATGGCCGGCAGGATAAACAACTGCAAAGTGATCAAGCCGAGATACTCCGTGAGCCATGGCGATTTCCTGAAATGGGAGAAGAGGTATCTGCCGGCGAGGGATTTTGGCGTGCTAATCGTCTCTACCCCACGCGGGATAGTCAGCCACCATGAAGCCAAGCAGCTGCACACTGGCGGAAAACTTTTAGCTTACATTTATTAGTGATATTATGATAGAGTACGAGGTCGAGATACCCAAAGACGTGGAAGTGAAGATCGAGGGAAATTATGCCATAGTCAAGGGCAAACTCGGCGAGCTAAAGTGGAAGTTCGACCTGCACCAGACCAAGCACGAAAACAAGGACGGACTACTGGTATTCAAGAAAGACTCGAAGAGGAAAGTCGACAAAGCCATCGTTGGGTCTATCGCTTCGCACATCAGGAACATGATAAGGGGCGTTACTAAAGGCTATGAGTACAAGATGAAAATCCTATATGCCCATTTTCCCATCAACGCCTCTGTCGAGGGCAAGAGGGTCGTGATAAAGAATTTCGCTGGAGAGAAGACTCCCAGATATGCGGAAATCTACGGCGATGTCAAGGTCGATATCAAGGGGCAGGATGTAGTCTTGAAAGGAACTGACAGAGAGGAAGTGGGCCAGACAGCCGCCAATATAGAGTCTGCGACTAAAATCAGGAAAAAAGACGTTAGGGTATTCCAGGATGGTATTTACATAACTAGCAAGGATGACAAACATGGCGCTTAAGAAAAAGAAGAAACCGCACTGGCACAGACAGCTTAGCCATCATTTCAAGAGAATCGGCAAGCTCGGCTGGAGGCGACCCAGAGGCAAGGACTCGAAGCAGAAGAGGAAGATGGCCTCGAGGGGGCATAGGGTGGAGATCGGCTACCGCCAGGACAAGAGGATTAGGGGCCTGCATCCCAGCGGTTTCAGAGAGGCAATGGTGTTTAATGTCAATGGTCTATCCGGCCTGGACAGCAAGACACAGGCAGTCAGGATAGGGTCTTCTGTCGGAAAGAAGAAGAGGAAGGAGATAATCAAGAAAGCCGAAGAGATGAAACTGAAGGTATTGAACAAGTGAGTGCATGGAACTGAATCAGGTAAAGAAACTGGCTTCGAAGGTGCTCGGAATAGGCGTGAGCAGGATAAGGATCAAGGACCGAGAGAAAGCGGGCCAGGCCATGACGAGGGACGATGTTAGGTCTCTGGTAAAGCAGGGAAAGATAATCATCAAGCCAAAGTTCGGCGTGAGCAAGGTGAGGGCCAGGAAGATCAAGATCCAGAAAAAGAAGGGGCTCAGGAAAGGGCTAGGGGCGAGAAAAGGCGGCAAGAAGGCAAGGACGCCCAGGAAAGAGCTATGGATGAGAAGGGTGAGGGGATTGAGAAGGAAGCTGAAGGCCCTAAAGCCGGAGCTAAAGAAAGGCGGGTATAGGAGATTATACAACATGATCAAAGGTGGTTACTTTAGAGACAAGGGCCACTTGACGCTCTATGTGAAGGAGCACGAGCTATTGGTGAAGAAATGAGCCGCACTACAACTTACAAGACGAGGCCGAGGAGAAGGAGAGAGGGAAAGACCGACTATTACAAGAGGTTGAATCTTCTCAAGTCCGGGAAGAACCGGCTAGTCGTCAGAATATCCAACAACAAGGTGACTGCCCAGATAGTCAGGTTCAATCCGAAGGGAGACGAGACGGTAGTGAACACGACCTCTCTGGAGCTTAAGAAACTCGGCTACAATGGGCATAGGGGCAATGTCTGCGCCGCCTATCTGACCGGCCTGTTATGCGGTAAAAAGGCCGTAGCCAAGAAAGCGAAAGAAGCCGTTCTAGACATGGGACTGCACACGCCGGTGAAAGGCTCTAATATATACGCTGTCCTGAAGGGCGCTCTAGAGGCCGGGATGGAGATACCGCACGACAAAGAGGTCCTGCCGAAGGACGAGCGGGTGCTGGGCAAATCTATTAATGATTACAGGAAAACGGATTTGAAGATTGACGAGATAAAGAAAAAGATTTTGAGTGAGAAAAATGCCTGAAGAAGTCAAGACATGGATACCGAAGACGGGCCTGGGTAAGAAAATCGCTGCTGGCGAGATAACCGACATGGAGCAGATTTACGAGAAGAACCTGGCTATCCTCGAGCCGGAGATAACCGACCGATTGGTGCCTAATCTCCAGGACTCTGTCATTAATATCAGGACGGTGCAGAGGACGACAGACTCGGGCAGGAAAGGCTCGTTCACAGTAGCGGTCGTGGTAGGCAACAAGGATGGCTATGTCGGGGTGGGCACAGGCAAGGGTCTGGAGATACGACCAACCATCGAGAGGGCCATCCGTAATGCGAAGAAGAACCTAATCCACGTCAGGAGAGGCTGCGGGAGCTGGGAATGCAGGTGCGACGGGCCACATTCCATACCGTTCGCTGTCTCAGGAAGGTACTCATCCGTCAAGATAGCGCTGATGTCTGCGCCAAAGGGGACGGGCATAGTCGCTGGAGACGCTGCGAAAAAGGTCCTGGAGATGGCCGGGATAAAAGACGTATGGTCAAGGGCTGTCGGCAAGACTTCGACAACGCTCAACTTCGCGATGGCCACTCTTGAGGCGCTGAGGAAGACCAGAAGGGCGAAAATGACCAGAGAAGTTGGTAGATTATGATTGCTATAATACGTGTCAGGGGAGAGGTAAAGACGAAGGGAAACATAGAGGACACCATGCTGATGCTGAACCTCAAGACCGTGAACAACTGCGTCGTGATACCGGAAAACGAAACCTACATCGGCATGCTCCACAAGATTAAAGACCATGTCACCTACGGCACTATAACCAAGGAGACTTTCAAGAAGATGCTCGCGAAATGGGGGAGAAGCGGCCAGAAGAGGCTGCAGCTCAAGGACGTGGACAAGATAGTGGATGAGATTTTCGCCGGCAAGAAAAAACTGAGAGACTATGATATTAATCCTACATTCAGACTCCATCCGCCGAAGAGGGGCTATGAGGGGATCAAAAGGCAGTACCAGGAAAATGGGACCTTAGGCAACCGCGGGGACAAGATAAACGCGCTCTTGGAGAGGATGATATGAGAAAGCACAGGGGAAAAATCTACAGGATGAGGGGGAAAAGGACGCACGGTGCCGGCGCTTCCAAGAACAGGAGAGGCAAGGGCAGCCGCAAGACGAACAAAAGGACCTTTACTACTAATATAGCTCATGTTAGGAAATACGAGCCTTGGAGGATAAACAAGAGGGGCTTCGTGAGCCTTTACAAGAAAGATAAGGGAATCAACCTCGATGAGATAGACAAATTAGCTGACAAGGAGATTGACATTACAACGCTAGGGTTTGACAAAGTCCTGGGCGGCGGCGCTCTGTCGCGGCCGTTAAAGATAAAAGCGCATTCATTCTCAAAGAAGGCTAAGGAAAGAATCCAGAAAGCGGGCGGAGAAGCGATCGAGGTATAAGCATGGCTCTCGAGATACTCAAGCCGTTGATAAACATACTGCCGGAGGTAGAGAAGCCTATAGAGAAACCAGTGTTAAAGACCAGGCTGATGTGGACCGGCGCAGCTCTTCTCATCTTCGCTATCCTGGGCATAATAACTCCGATCGGCATGGGAGCGACCTCTCAGACCGGCTTTCTCTCCAATCTCCAACTCATCACTGCTTCTAAGATAGGGACCTTAGCCACGCTTGGTATCGGACCCGTCGTAATGGCCTCAATCATACTCCAGCTTCTGGTGGGAGCGAAGATAATAAACATAAACCTGCAGGACCCGGAGGAGAAGAAGCTTTTCCAGGGGACTCAGAAGATATTGGCGATAGCATTCTGTTTCTTCGAAGCGGGCATCTTTGTAGCCTCAGGCTTCGTGCCGGCTAGCCCAGGATCCTTGAACATGATTCTGCTAATCGCACAGATCGCAGCAGGAGCTATTGTCCTAGTCTACTTAGACGAAGTTGTCTCTAAGTACGGGATAGGTTCGGGAATAGGGCTCTTCATCGCGGCGGGTGTCTCTTTCACCATCATCTGGCAGGCGTTCTCTTGGGTTACGTCTCCAGGAACAGGCACTTTTATCGGAAAGGTGCCCCAGATACTCCAGGGCGCCATAACCGGGGATATCTCCGAGGACGCAGTCTATCCGCTGATATTCACGGTGGTGGTTTTCCTGATGGTGGTCTATGCCGAGTCGATCAAGCTCGAGGTGCCACTGACGTTCGGGAAGATACGTGGCTATGGGGCGAAATACCCCCTGAAGTTCTTCTACGTGTCTAACATACCTGTCATACTGGCTGCCGCCCTATTCGCCAACATCCAATTATGGGGCGTGGCTTTCGAGGGCATGGGCTTTCCGTTGCTTGGCCATTTCAGCAACAATCAGGCTGTATCCGGCATTGCTTATTATCTCAGGGCGCCTTATGGGGAACTTTCAACCCCCACCCGAATCGGCCTTACCCTGGGAAGCCCCGACATGATACTGAACATAATCGTCTATACAATCGCCATGGTGGTGTTCTGCATAGTATTCGGCAAGTTCTGGGTCGAGATGAGCGGTATGGGAGCCAAGCAGGTAGCCAGCCAGCTCCAGAACGTCGGGCTCCATGTACCCGGCTTCCGGCGCGACCCGAGAGTCATAGAGATGGTGCTCGAGAGGTATATACCGATGATAACTATCCTAGGCTCGGCCGCAGTGGGCGGTCTGGCTGTCATTGCTGACCTAACCGGAGCGTTGGGAACAGGCACGGGTATCCTGCTTACGGTGGGAATACTCTATCGCATGTATGAGGAGCTGGCCGCACAACAGGCTTTCGAGATGATGCCTGCGCTCAAAGCCATTTTCGGCGGGCCGTAATATTAATGGGTATTGACATAATTTTAGTGATTTGAATGGCCATCTATATAGTCACGGGCACTCCCGGTGTTGGGAAGACCACCGTCCTGAACGAAGCAATCAAGGGGAGGAATCTCAAGGTCGTTGTCTTTGGCGACACCATGTTCGAGATAGCGAAGGAGATGGGCCTGGTTAGGAACAAGGATGAGATGAGGGCCAAGATAAAGCTGGAGACCTACAAGCAGATACAGGAGAAGGCTGCTGAAAAGATAGCGAAGATGGGCGGAGACATAGTGGTGGACACGCATGCTGCAATAAAGCGCGTTGATGGCTACTATCCCGGCCTGCCTGAGCAAGTCTTAAAGAAACTGAACCCAAGGGCCATCGTGGTTATCGAAGCCAGGCCGTCAGACATCGAGCTGAGGCGGAAGGATGACCTGAGCAGGATGAGGACGGACTTTGGCGGAGCAGAGCAGGTGATAGAGTACCAGAACATCAATAGGGCTTTCGTAGCCGCTTATTCCGCTCTGACAGGCTGTTTGTTCAAGATAATAGTCAACGAGCAGGGCAAGATACACGAAGCTGCAGAAAAACTGAGAGAGGTTTTCAAATGAATCCAATAGCGATAGAGGTGGCAGTGATAGCGATAGTCATATCGGTCGCTTCAGCCATCGTCAATAAGAAAGTGACCAACCAGAAGAGGATGAAAGAGATTAAAGAAAAGGTCTCCAGCTTCCAGAAGAGGTACAACGAGGCCAAAAAGAGCGGGAACAAAGAGCTCATAGACAAGATGGAGCAAGAGCAGAAAGAGGTCATGGCGCTCTCTATGGAGATGATGTCCGGGAGCTTCAAACCGATGCTATTCACATTCCTGCCGATAATCATAATATTTTTCCTGCTCAACGAGAAATACAGCGGGACCGGCAACATAGTCGACGTGCCGGTTATAGGGATGCTGAGCTGGTTCTGGTGGTATTTCCTAGCGGCGATAGCCAGCGGCCTATGCTTCGAGCTCGTCTATAAGCTGGTCATGAGGGAGAGGAAATGATAATAACCGTCAGCGGAGTGCCCGGCGCCGGAGCAACGACAGTATCGGAGCATCTGGCGAAGAAGTTGCGCTATAAGCTGGTCACTGTCGGCGAGCTGCACAAGCGAATGGCCGAAGAGGAGGGCATACCCAGCGCCGAGTTCGAGAAGGCCTGGATAAAGGGGATGAAGAGCCCGCACGAATGGAAACTGTTCCACAATCGGCTGGACCAGATGCAGAAAGAACTGGCCCGAAAGCAGAAGAACCTGATAGTAAACGGAAAGCTGAGCGCGTTCCAAATCCCCTGGGCCCATCTCAAGATACTGCTAGTGGCCCCGCTAGAGGTAAGGGCCAAGAGGATAGCCGGCAGGGAGGGGATAACCAAAGCCCGTGCCCTAAAGTCCATAAGGGAGCGGGAAGAGATGGAGAGGGGGGAGTGGCGAAACATCTACGGCTTCGATTATGTCCAGGACAAGGACGTCTACGATTTTGTGATCAACACTTCTCATTGGAGCTCAGAGCACATCGCCGAGCTGGTTGAGAAGATGGTTTCTTTGAGGGTGAGAAAATGATGATGGATGCTGGAAGAATATGCGTGGTTAGGGCAGGGAGTGACGCGGGCAAGGAAGTCGTGGTGAATGAGATAATCGACAAGAACTTCGTCATGATATCCGGCGAGACAGTGAAGCAGAGAAAGATTAACATCAAACATCTGGAGCCAACGTCTAAGAAGGGAGCGATTATAGTGCCCATAAAAAAGGAAGAACCGAAAGCCAAGAAAGCTCCTAAGAAGACCGAGGAAAAGAAATGAACGGCCTAGTTCTGATTAACAAGCCGAAAGGACCCACTAGCAATACTGTTTCTGTCTGGGTAAGGGAGATTCTGGGCGAGAAGACGGGGCACTGCGGGACGCTGGACCCTAACGTCTCAGGGGTGTTGCCTGTCCTTATCGGCAAGGGGATAAAGCTGTTGGAATATCTCCAGATCCACGACAAAGAATACGTCTGCCTGATGAAGACCGGGCAGAAAGCCGAAGAGGATAAGCTTGAAGAGGCGCTGAAGAGCTTTGTCGGCGAGATATACCAGACCCCGCCGTTGCATTCTGCTGTCTCTAAAGTCACGCGAAAGAGGAAGATTTACGCGATAGAGCTGTTGGAGGCTACAGGCAAGCACGCCCTGTTCAGGATGGAATGCCAGCACGGGACATACGTCAGGAAACTGATAGAGGATTTGGGCCATGTGCTAGGTACTAAAACGGCCATGGAAGAATTGAGAAGAACCAGAGTGGGCGAGTTTATGGAACAGGAATGCGTCTCTCTCACCCAGCTGAAAGATGCTTATGCCATCTCTAAGGAAGGAAAACCGGAGATGCTTAACGAGATAATCAGGCCGTTAGAATTTGTGGTAAAAAACTGGGCCAAGGTCTATGTGAAAGAGAAAGCGGCGGAGAACATAGTGAAAGGAGCTGACCTCATGGCGCCGGGACTGGAAAAAATCGAAGGAGGCTTTGGCAAGAAAGACGTTTTGGCCATCATGAGCGGCGATAGGCTAATCGCGGTTGGGAAAGCTTTATTTGACTCCAAAGCCATAAATAGTCAGAAGCGCGGCCCTATCGTCAATCTGGAAAAGGTCCTGGTCTGAGCTGAGTTAGCAAAGCGGTAATGCGCTCGCCTGGAAATTCAACCGGCCAGCGAGTTCCCTTACGGGAGCGTGGGTTCGAATCCCACACTCAGCGTGATGGCATGAAAGGGACGCTAGATTTGAAACAGGAGCACGGCAAGATAAAACTAATGCTCAGGATTCTCGAGAGGATTTGCAAGAAGCTCGACTCTGGCGAGGATGTAGAGCCAGAACATCTAGACATGGCGATAGCCTTTATCCAGGGCTTCGCCGACAAATGCCACCATGGGAAAGAGGAAGACGTGCTGTTCCCCATCATGAAAGAGGCCAAGATAAAGGGTGCGGAAGACCTGATTAGGGTATTGCTCATAGAACACGACATGGGAAGGGAGTATGTCAGGGCTATTGCCGAAGCGGTCAACGGCTATAAGAGCAGAGATGTTGAGGCGCCCACCAAGATCAGCCAGAACGCCATGAAATACGTCAGGCTGTTGGACCCGCATATAGACAATGAGAACACCACGCTGTTCCCGATGGCAGATAGTTCTCTCTCAGACGTTCAGCAGGCAGAGATGACCGAAGGGTTCGTGCGGATAGAGACCGAGGTTATAGGCGTGGACAGGCACGAGGGGCTTCAGAAGATGCTCGACGACCTGGCAGACAGATACATGAGATGATTGAGATAGGAAGAAAAGCGGGACTGGACAAGAAGAGGATTGAGAGCAGGGACAGGCTGATCAGGTCTGATTTTGAAGGCGGCAAGCGCGTAGCCGAGATAGCCAAAGGGAGGGGCTTGGATCAGCGCCAGGTCTACCGCGTGGTCATGAGGCTGAAACAGACCAGGTGGGATAAGAGGAACAGGGCCATCTATCGCGACTGGATGGCGAAGAAGAGCATCAAAGAGCTGGTCGATAAGTACGGAATACGCAGGGAACATATCAGGGACATCATAGGGCGGGAGCACGAACGGTTGAAACGTTAAGGTTTTTGCACTGATTTTCGAATAAAAACACGGCAAGAGACGTAAAGATAACGAAAAGTTTATAAGGAGAACCCGATTTTGCTCTATCAGGAGGTAAACATATGGCCAAATCACAGATGGACCAAGTAGGATACTGGGCATTCGTAGTAGGCGTTATCGTGGCCGTCCTTGCGGGCTTAGCCGCAGGAACAGGCAGTGCGATGACAGCTGACACGGTCGCAGCGATAGGAGCTGCCCTGGTGGTGCTTGGTGTTATCGTAGGTTGGTTTAATGTAAAGGAAAAGGCGTTCATGGCCTTTATGATGGCAGCCGTCACCTTGATAGTCGGGGCCACAGCAGCTTTCACACTTCTAGACCCATTAATAGTAGGAACGTACATTACCGGGGTGCTGAAGTACGTAGTGCTGTTCGTCTCGCCTGCCGCAATATTGGTCGCCTTGAAGGTCTTCTGGAAGGAAGCTTCAGGACAATAACTGCCTAACCTTTTCCTTTTTCTTTTATTTTTAAACCAAATCCGGCTAGTTTTAAGCAGGCGGCAATAATCCCGCACGTCTCCAATCTATTTGATAAGGTTTAAATACCCAAATAGCCAAAACTATAACACTGTTCTTGATTTTTCAACTGGCGAGCCGCAAGGCAGTGACCTACAGATAAGGTAGATTTTTTGGAAAAGAAGAAATCAGAATTCAGAGGGATAGTTAGAGTCGCTGGTAAGGACATGAAGGGAGACTTACCCATAGCCAAGGCTCTAAACCAGCTAAAGGGAATGGGGATGAACCTGGCTGATTCTATCGCTACTATAGCGTCTGTTAAGCTAAACATAGACAAGAGAGAGCATATAGGTAATCTGAATGATGACCAACTGGACGAATTAGAGAAGATACTATTGAATCCCGCTGATTATGGCGTTCCTACCTGGGTGTTGAACCGAAGGAAGGACAGCTCTGGTTCTAACAGGCACTTGATAGGGGCCGATCTCGATTTTGCAACCAGGCAGGACATAGAGGCTGAGAAGAACATAAAATCCTATCGCGGAGTTAGGCACATGTTTGGTCTGCCTGTGAGAGGACAGAGAACTAAGACCATGGGCAGGAAGGGGATGACTCTCGGCGTAATCAAGAAGAAGGTCATGCCCACTGTCACGGGCAAGAAAGAAGAAAGGAGAAGAGGGAAAAAGAAGTGAGTGAATGGGAGACCCGAGAAAGTTAAGGAAAAAATATACGCCGCCGAAACATCCTTGGGACTCGGAAAGGCTAGCCGAAGAGAAAAAGCTCGTGGATAGCTTCGGCCTCAAGAACAAGAAGGAGATTTGGAGGACCGACTCTACAATCAGGAAATTCAGATACTTGGCCCGGGGGCTGGTCGGTATTCCTATTAATCAGAGAAAGGGGGAAGAGGAGAAACTGCTGGGGAAGCTCCAGAAATTAGGGCTTTTGAAAGAGGGCTCTACCCTGGATGACGCCCTGTCCCTGAAGACAGAAGATTTACTGGCGAGAAGGCTTCAGACGCTGGTTTGGAGGAAGGGGCTGGCCGCCACCCTGACACAGGCCAGGCAGTTCATAACCCATGGGCATATCGCCGTTAACAAGAGGAGAGTCGACGCACCAGGCGTTATAATAGGCAATGAAGAGGAATCGGTTATCGATTGGTATGGCGAGCCGATGAAGATAGCCAAGAAAATCGAGGAAGCGCCCGCTGCGCCAGAAAAAAAGGAAGAGAAGGAAGCGGAGAAACCAAAAAAGGAAAAGAAACCCAAGGCGAAGAAAGCTCCGAGAAAGCCGAAGAAGAAAGCGGCTGAGGTAAAGGAGATAAAGGAAGAGCTAGAGGAAGCGGAGAAAATTCCGGAAGTGGGAGAGGGTCTGAATGCGGGATAAATGGGGAGTCGCTCACATATTTTCATCGAAGAATAACACTATAATCACTATTACCGATCTGACTGGAGCCGAAACTATCGCCAAGTGCTCCGGTGGGATTGTTGTGGATGCTGACAGGAAGGAGGGCACGCCTTATGCGGCTATGATGGCTGCGCAGAGGGCTGCTGAGTCCGCCCTGGGCAAGGGCCTGGTAGGGGTGCACATCAAGGTCAGGGCTCCAGGCGGCCATAATTCAAAGATACCCGGACAGGGCGCACAGGCCGCTATAAGGGCTCTGGCAAGGAGCGGAATAAGGATAGGCAGCATAGAGGATGTGACACCAATACCTCACGACACCACCCAGAAGCCGGGGGGCAAGAGGGGAAGGAGGGTCTAGCATGAAAATTGAAAATATGAAAAAGGTCAGCGAGGATGTAGTAAAATTCAAGCTGACTGACAGCACAGCGGCATTCGCCAACGCTCTGAGAAGGACGCTGATGGCAGAGATACCGGTGATGGCTATAGACGATGTGGATATTTACGAGAACACTTCCGCGCTATTTGATGAGTACATAGCGCACAGGTTAGGTCTGATTCCCCTGACAACAGACCTGAAGAGCTACAAGATGCCTTCAGAGTGCTGCGGCGGGAATTGCGCCAAATGTTCTGTGATACTGTCTCTTGATGAGAAAGGGCCAGGCGTGGTCTATTCCAAGGACCTGAAGTCAAAGGACAAAGAAGTAAAGCCGGTCGAGGGCAAGATACCGATAATGAAGCTTACTGAAGGCCAGAAGCTGAGACTAGAGGCGAAAGCAGTGCTAGGCAAGGGCGAAGACCACATGAAGCACCAGGCGGCCCTAGTGACATACAAGATGATGCCGATAGTCGAGGTCACAAAGAACTGCGACGCCTGCAAGCGTTGCGTCGAAGCCTGCCCCAAGAACATATTAGAGATAAAGGACAAGAAGCTGAAGATAGCCGACCCGGATAGCTGCATCGAATGCCAAGAGTGCGTCGAGATGTGCGGCGAGAAGGGAGGCATAAAAGTCAGTCATGATAACAGCACTTTCCTGTTCAGAATCGAGTCTTATGGGGCGTTAGAACCAAAGGCTATCCTGAAGAAAGGGCTTGAGATGCTTGAGGAAAAGGCTGATGAGTTCGAAAAACTCCTCAAAGAGTAACTCGATGCAGGGGTGCCTGAGCGGCCAAAAGGGCAGGACTGAGGCTCCTGTGAGTTAGTCTCTTCGCGAGTTCGAATCTCGTCCCCTGCACGTGTGATGATATGAAGAAAGGACCGACAAATCCGGTGCTCAATAAGACCATAGAAAAATTGAGAAAGAGCAAGAGAAAGATTTGCCTACTCGTAGCAGACGAATTAGAGAGAGCCACTCGCAGAAGGCCTGAAGCGAACCTCTGGAAGATAGACAAATGCACCCAAGAGGGGGATTTGGTTGTGGTTCCGGGCAAAGTCCTCTCGGAGGGGGAACTAACCCATAAGATAACTCTTGCCGCATTCAGCTACTCTGGCAAGTCCCTGGAGAAACTCAAGGGAAAAGCCAAGATAGTCTCGTTTGACGAGCTCATGAAAGAGCCCCAGAAGAGGATAAAAGTGATAACATGATAATCGACGGGGAGAACTGCGTGCTAGGAAGGGTAGCCACTTTAGTCGCCAAGAAAACGTTATCTGGCGAGCCTGTGACCATAATAAATGCGGAGAAGATGGTCATTACGGGCAATCCAGTGTCTATCGTCAAGGAGTACAGGGCCCTCTTTGAGATCAGGGACATAGCAAAGCCTGTCAAGAGCCCGCACCTGTCCAAAAGGCCTGACCTGTTCGTCAAGAGGTCTATCCGAGGGATGCTGCCAAGAAAGACAACGAGAGGCACAGAGGCTTTGAAGAGGATTAGAGCCTATATCGGTGATAACGGCATGAAGGGGGAGAAAGTCGCGGAGCACAACAATCCCAATGCCAAGACCATAACGGTTCTGGAGCTGTGTAAGGCTCTGGGATGGAAGGGATGAGATGACTAAGAAAGAAAGATTAGTACTAACTATGGGGAGGAAGAAGACAGCGATAGCCAGAGTGAGGGTCAAGGAAGGCGTTGGCGACATCAAGATAAACGGCATCCCCGTATCCATCTACAAACCAGAGGCAGCGAGAGAGATTATGTTAGAGCCCATATTGATAGCGCAGGACGTCTTGGGAAAGGGCTTCGAGAACGGCCTGAACATAACCGCCAATGTCTATGGCGGCGGGATAATGGGGCAAGCCTACGCGGCCAGGACTGCGGTGGGAAAGGCTCTGGTCAAGTGGAGCGGCAATGACAATCTCAAGAAAGCGTATCTAGACTATGATAGGTCTTTAATTATAGATGACATCAGAATAAAAGAATCGAAGAAATGTCTGAGAAAAGGGGCGAGGGCAAAACCGATTAAATCGTTCAGGTGAGGCTATGTTGATACCAGTCAGGTGTTTTTCTTGCGGGAAGCCGATAGGGCATCTTTGGGAAGACTACAAAGAGAAGACAGGGAAAGGCGAGGGCCCGGACAAGGTTCTGGACAAGCTCGGGGTCGAGAGGTATTGCTGCAGGAGGATGTTCCTTTCCCACAAAGACTATATCGATGAGATAGTAAAATACAAATGGAGGTAGGGGCCATAGGGTAGCATGGTCCATCCTTCCAGCTTGGGGTGCTGGAGACTCGAGTTCAAATCTCGATGGCCCCAGCGGTGATTTTATGATGACGAAATATGAGAGAACCAGAGTAATAGCCGCGAGAACGCTCCAGATTGCACAGGGAGCGACCCCTCTCGTGAAACCAAAAAATATGGATAATTACGAGATTGCACTGAAAGAACTCGGTGACGACAAGATTCCGTTGGTGGTTGTCTGAAAATAACTGATGTCAAGCTGAGGAAAATAAAAAACTCCAAAGGCGAGCCGACCATAGAGGCGGAGATACGCTTCGGGAAACTCTCCGGCAAGGCAAGCGCGCCTTCGGGGACTTCAGTCGGCAAGTATGAAGCGAACTTCATGCCCAGGAAGGTGGACCAGCTGATAAGTACTGCTGAGAAGACTGTCCTCCCTAAGATAATCGGCATGGAAGGGAGCGGACAAGAGAATTTCGATTACGTGTTGAAAGAGATTGACGGGACGGGAAAATATTCACGCATCGGAGGCTGTATTGCGATAGCCCTCTCGATGGCTTACGCCCATGCCTGCGCCAAAGCCAGAGATATCCCTCTGTTCAAGGCGATGAAAAAGGGCAAGAAATATTTCCTGCCATATCCTCTCGGCAAATGCATAGGCGGGGGGGTTCATGCGAAGAACTCGACGGCCATACAGGAATTCCTTTCGATTCCAATAGGCGCTAAGAACCTATCGGAGGCCGTCGCAGCGAACAAAAAGATGCACGCGATAGTCTATACCGCCTTGAAGGAGAACTTCCAGACGTTCAACAAAAAACTGGATCTAGAGGGAGGATGGATAGCGAACATAAGTGATGAGGATGCATTGGGCATCATGACCGGCGCCGCAGTACATACGACCGCTGAGACCGGGGTTAGGGTGCGGATAGGCATAGATGTTGCCGCGAATAACATATACAAAAAAGGGAAATACCATTACAGTCAGGAGAGCAAGAGCCCGGATAGACAGCTGGACTACATCCTTGACCTCATTGACGAATATAATTTGTTTTATGTTGAAGATGCGTTCCATGAAGACGCATTTAACTGGTTTGCCGAACTAACAAAGCGGGCTAAAGACTGCCTGATATGCGGGGACGACCTCTTCGCAACCAACGAGGAGCGACTGGAGATGGGCCTGAAAAAGGGCGCATGCAACTCCGTCCTGATAAAGCCGAACCAGGCAGGCACCCTCACGCAGACCTATAATACGATAAAACTGGCGAATAAACGGGATTATACCCCCGTCGTATCACACAGGTCAGGGGAGACGCAAGACACAACGATATCGTCTCTGGCTGTGGCCTATAGCTGCCCCATAATGAAGATAGGGATTGTCGGCAGGGAAAGGGAGGCAAAGCTTGATGAGCTTCTCAGGATTGAAAAAACGGAAAAACTCAAGATGAATGGTGAGATAAATGGATGAAGAAAAACAGAAAATAAATCATTCGCTAGTGGCTCTCGAGAAGTATCTAGAGTCCGGAGTCCATATCGGCTCCCGTTTCAAGTCGGGCGATATGAAGAAATTTATCTACAAATGCAGAAGCGACGGGCTTTGCGTTCTTGACATAACCGCATTGAACGACAGAATCTTGGCTGCCGCTAAATTCCTTTCGCGCTACGAACCTTCAAAGGTACTGATAGTCGCGGGAAGAAACTATGCTCAAAAACCGGCAAAAAAGCTCGCAGAAATGGCGGGGGCCAAAGCGATTATCGGGAGGTTCATACCGGGCACTCTAACGAATCCGGGTAATGAGAATTTCATGGAACCTGAGGTCATATTCACCGCTGACCCTCCTGTTGACGGTCAGGCTATACGAGAGTCCATAAAGGCGAGGATACCTGTTGTCTCTTTGTGCGACACCAGCAATATGCTCAAGAACGTTGACTTAGCTATCCCTTGCAACAACAAGGGGAAAAAGGCTCTTGCTCTAATTTATTGGCTTCTTGCGCGGGAAATCCTGAGGCAGAGGGGCATCATCAAATCCGACTCGGAATTCACCCCGACCATGGAAGAGTTCGAATCAAAGGCCGAGAGGGAAGAAAAAGACCTGATCAAACTAGAAGAGAGGAAACCTCCGAGATACGGTGCCTCCAGATTTGGCAGGGGAAGAGAGAGGGACACTAGAAGGAGTAGAAGAAGATGAAACGGGAGCCGGCCGTCGCGGGCCAGTTCTATTCTTTTGACCGAGAAAGTTTGGAGAAAGAAATCAAAAAAGCGTTTAGTCTCCCCGGCGAACCCAAAAAGACAAAGAATGAAAACAAGATTCTGGCCGCTGTATGCCCCCATGCCGGATATATGTACTCTGGTTCTGTCGCCGCCTATTCATACAAGGCACTGAAAGAGGATAGCACTCCTAAGACTTTTGTTATAATAGGGCCCAACCATGGCGGCATGGGACCCGCTATTTCTATATATCCGTCTGGCGAGTGGGAGACCCCTTTAGGCACTGTAGAGATAGACTCAGAACTTGCCGAGAAGATAGCTGGGGAAAAGTTTGTCCTGAACGAAGAAGCGCACATCTACGAGCACTCGGTAGAGGTACAGATACCTTTCTTGCAGCATGTCTTCAAGGAATTCAAGATAGTCCCTATATGCGTCATGGAGCAAAGACTGAACTCTATGAGGGGGCTCGGAGAGAAACTCGCCCAGGTTCTTGGTGGGGGCCATATGGTCATAGCATCGACAGACTTCTCACATTACGTACCGAACGAAGAGGCTTACAAACGCGACTTTAAGGCGATAGATGCGATAAAAAGCTTGGATGAGAATGCTCTATTCGAAGCGATAGATAAGTATGACATCTCCATGTGCGGCTATGGTGGAGTGGCTGCTGCGATAGTCTATGCCAGAGCGAAAGGCGCGAAAGAAGGGAAACTGCTGAAGTACATGACCAGCGGCGACGTTACGGGGGATAAGAGCGCGGTTGTCGGCTATGGCTCGCTGATTCTGACCAAGTGATGCAATAAATTTTCGTCACTTGTCTAACAGAAACCTTATAAATGTCTAACTACACAATAGTATCTTCCTCGTAAGTGTAATAATTTTACGTTTTTGAGGTAAAGGCCCACCCAGC
>CAYVZL010000002.1:0-28977 GCA_964456465.1 Microcaldota archaeon | reverse complement strand
CTATCGGGATTGCTGGAGAGAACAAAGTCAAGTTCGCATGCATCACTCACGGCTACGGAAGACAGGCAGGACGAACGGGTATGGGCTGCCTCATGGGCCAGAAGAAGCTCAAGGCGATAGTCATTCGCGGCAATAAACCGGTCAAGACAGCAAACGACGAGAGACTTTTCGGAAAAATACTGGAGCTGGACAAACTCGCGGAGGGAGAGGGCACAGAGAAGTACCGGGTCTATGGGACGCCAGGCGGCCTGAAGCACCTAAACGAATCTGGCGCGTTACCTACCAGGAATTGGCAGCAGGCCAGTTTCGAGAAAGCCGAATACATAACCGGTGAGGAGATGAAGCACTACTGGAAGCACGACATCTCCTGCTTTAGCTGTCCCATAGCCTGCGGAAAACTGACCAGCTCACGGAAGTACCGCGTCAAGGAAGAGGGGCCGGAATACGAGACTATCTACGCGCTCGGCTCCAACTGCGGGATAGACGATTTCAACACGATTATAGAGGCGAACGAGCTCTGCGACACTTTCGGGATAGATACGATAACCACGGGCAACCTGATAGCGCTGGCTTTCGAGCTCGGGGAGAAAGGGATGATAAAGGATAAGGAACTGGTCTTTGGCAACGGCGATAAACTTTTGGAGCTCATAAAGCAGATAGCGAACAGGAAAGGACTGGGGGCTGAAATGGCTGACGGGATAGTTCCTTTCGCGAAAAAGCATAAAGCCGTGAAGTACGCGATGCAGGTCAAGAATCTGGAGCCCGGCGGTTTCCATCCGAACGGACTGCCGTCATACGCCTTGAGCATAGCAATAGACGTAAGGGGAGCAGACCACCAGAGAGCAGGAGCCTACGG
This sequence comes from Microcaldota archaeon, assembly GCA_964456465.1. Classification (GTDB taxonomy): domain Archaea; phylum B1Sed10-29; class B1Sed10-29; order B1Sed10-29; family CAYVZL01; genus CAYVZL01. The sequence goes on along the minus strand of CAYVZL010000002.1, from coordinate 28,121 downwards.
GATAGATTTGGCGTTCTGCGATGAGCAGAGGTTCTCTATAAAGGGGAAAGCGAAGCAGGTGAAGGAGAGCGAGGACTATTACACGCTTTTCGATTCGCTGGGCCTGTGCAAGTTCGCCAGAAAGGTCTATAACGTGGACCTGATGGCTGAGCTCTGGTCGCTTGTCATTGGGAAGAAGGTCACTGCTGACGAGCTAAAGAGGAAGGCCGCCACTATTTACGATATTGAGAAAGCGATTAATGTCAAACTAGGATGGAAAGAGAGCGACGATAGCCTACCTGAAAGAGTCCTAACGATGCCCCTGCCTGACGACCCGGTCAAGGGCAGGTATATTAAGCGAAAGGACTTTGAGATAATGAAGAGGGAGTACTATGCCGCCAGGGGATGGAAAAATGGCATTCCGAAGGTGAAGCTATGAAGCCGATTCTGTTGGTCAACTTCAAGACCTATATCGAAGGCACTGGCAAGGATGCGGTAAAGTTAGCCAAATTAATCGCCAAGATAGCTAAGCAGAAGAAAGCGGACGTTGTTATAGCAGTTGAGGTTGCCGATATCTATTCTGTTTCTAAAGCGGTTAAGATACCCATTTATGCCCAACATATAGACCCGGTAGAAGAGGGAGCGCACACCGGAGCGGTTCTGGCCAAGGATGTCAAAGAGAACGGAGCCAAAGGCACTTTATTGAACCATTCTGAAAAGAGGATGAAATATAAGGATTTGCGAAAGTCGATAGAGATTGCCAAGAAGAACAAGCTCAGGACAGTGGTTTGCGTTAACAACATTGCCACTTTGAGAAGAGTGAGGAGATTCAAGCCGGACTATATCGCGATAGAGCCACCCGCGCTCATAGGGACGGGCATATCCGTTTCTACTGCCAGGCCCGGTCTGATTAGAAAAGCGGTCAAAGTGGCGAGAGGAATTCCATTGCTCGCTGGTGCAGGAATCAGCAGCGGGAACGATGTTAAAAGGGCGCTGGAGTTAGGAGCGGCTGGAGCTCTAGCGGCTTCGGCTATTGTCAAGGCACATGACCAAAAAGCAATTATATTAGATATGATTAATGCATTAAGGTGAATTCATGATAACTCTAAGCGTGATTAAAGCGGACATAGGAGGCTTTCCTGGTCACAGCAACGTACATCCGGCCTGCATGAAAGCGGCGGAAGAAATGATGGTTAAGGCGAAGAAGAAAAAGACCCTGAAAGACTTTAGGGTGATGCACTGCGGGGACGATTTGCAGCTCATAATGACCCACCACAAGGGAGAGGACAACAAAGAGATACACAAGCTCGCGTGGGACACGTTCGTCAAAGCGGCGGAAGTGGCGAAGAAGCTGAAGCTCTATGGTGCTGGACAGGACTTGCTGGCTGACTCATTTTCTGGGAATGTCAAAGGCATGGGCCCAGGAGTGGCTGAGATGGAGTTCGAGGAGAGGGTGAGCGAGCCCATAATCGTTTTCATGGCGGACAAGACAGAGCCAGGCGCGTGGAACCTGCCGCTCTTCAAGATGTTCGCTGATCCTATGAGCACGGCCGGACTAGTCATCGACCCGGACCTGCATGACGGATTCATGTTCGAGGTCCATGACGTCTTTAAGCACAAAAGGATAGTGTTCAAGACGCCAGAAGAGATTTACGACCTATTGATGTTCATAGGCAGTCCGGGAAGGTACTGCACGAAAAGAGTGATAAGGAAGGACGGCTTAAAAGCGGCGGTCAGCTCTGTTGAAAGACTCAGCCTGATAGCCGGAAAATATGTGGGAAAGGACGACCCGGTCATGTTTGTCAGATGCCAGAAGGGGCTGCCTGCGCTAGGAGAGGTGTTAGACCCGTTCGCTTTCCCATATCTAGTAGAGGGATGGATGAGGGGCAGTCATTGCGGCCCCATAATGCCGGTTAGCTTTGAGGACGCCCACCCGACGAGATTCGATGGCCCACCGAGAGTGATAGCCGCGGGTTTCCAGCTTGCTGACGGCATGTTAGAGGGGCCTGTTGATCTGTTCAAGGACCCGGCTTTTGATGGGGCTAGAAAACAGGCGAACAAGATAGCCGACTATATGAGAAGGCACGGCGCTTTCGAGCCGCACAGGCTGCCGCTGGACGTGCTTGAGTACACGACCATGCCCGGCATAATGAAGAAACTCGAGAACAGGTGGAAATCTCTGTGATTCCATGTATGACCTGGTCTGCGTGGGAGACATCTTTTTAGACATCATAACTTCTCCCCTTAGAAAGTATCCAGAGAAGGAAACTCAAGCTGTTTCTGATTTTTTGTATTCCAGGGGAGGGGAGGCCGCCAATTGTGCTGCTCTTGCCTCTAAGTTGGGCCTGAAATCCTGTTTCATGGGGGCGGTTGGAAAGGATTTCATAGGCAACCATCTTCTTGAGGAGCTTAGAAAAGACCGGGTCTATTTTGAAGGGGCCAGAAAAGGAAAGAGCGCCGTGACTTTCGCAGTTTCCTTTCCAGACGGGTCCAGAAGTTTCATAACGCAGGAAGGTTCTAATTTGCTGTTTTCCCTCCAAGACGTGGACTTTAGAATGTTAAAAAACGCAAGACATGTCCATCGTGGAGGCTACTGGCATACCGAGAAACTGCTCGGAAAACCGAATGAGAAACTCTTCAGGTTCTGCAGGAGAAATAGCATAAAGACTTCTCTCAACATAGGATGGGATTTCAAAGGGTGGCCCGGTATCAGAAGCAAACAGCTGCTGAAACTGCTCAGGTATGTAGACATATTTTTCTTGAACAGTAAGGAGGCCAGAGCTCTCACTGGAAAAGACTATAAAAAAGCGGTTGAAGAGTTTGATTCTAAAATAAGTGCAGTGCATCTCGGCAAAAAAGGATCCTATATATGCTCTGAAGGCGAAGGATTTTTGGCTAAAGCTGAGAGAGTAAAAGTAGTCAATCCAGTGGGTGCAGGAGATGCTTTTAACGCCGGTTTTATCTACGGTCGGCTGAAGAACTGGAATTTGGAAAAAACCGGAGAGTTTGCAAACAGAACGGCTGCCAGGCACATAAGCGGAAAAATGCAATAATTGTGCGAAACATTAAATCTCTGTCCTGTTAATAATAGTGTGAGTGCAATGAGGATATTGATGCTGGGTTGGGAGTTCCCTCCTGCCAAAAGCGGGGGCTTGGGAACCCATTGTTACGAACTGGTCAGAAATCTTGGCAAAAAGGGGGCCCATGTCTTGTTCTTCATGCCAAAGAAGCCACCTAAGACGTACTTGGAGGGGGTGGAGCTAATCGGAGTTGACTATGTTGGGAAGATGAGGAGGATTGTGCACCGTAGGGGACCCGTAGTTGGACCTTACCCCGAGCACGTTGTTGGCCCGTATATCTCACAAATAGGACCTTACTATAATCCAAAGGCCAGAGTGTTAGAGTATCGTATCGCTTCTTCTGAGCACCCAGACACTGTTGAGGCAGAAGATTTGGTAAAAGAAAATTATGGCTGGGACCTCTTTAACGAAATCATGAGGTACAATCAGAAGTGCGTCAAGATAGCGGGGAAGGAAAGCTTTGATGTAATTCACTGCCATGACTGGATAACCGTGCAGGCGGGAATAGAGCTCAAGAAAGCAAAGAAACGGCCCCTCGTGTTCACTGTCCATAGCACTGAATATGACAGAACAGCAAGCATTTATCCTATGGACTGGATAATAGACGTAGAGAAAAGAGGTATAGACGAGGCGGACGTCATAATAACCGTATCTAATTATATGAAACAACAGCTCATTGATAGGTATAACGCGGATGAGAAGAAGATTGTGGTGATATATAACGGAATAGATTTGGAGAAATATGCAAACGCAGAGAAGATGATTGGGAAGAAAAATATCTTGTTTTTAGGAAGATTAACCAACCAGAAGGGAGCATATTTCTTTTTGCACGCGGCTAAGATAGTTTTGGAGAAGGAGAAGGACGTCTCTTTTATAATAGTTGGAAAGGGCGACCAGATGCCGGAGCTAATAAATCTTGCGATAGAGCTTGGAATCCACGATAAGGTCAGGTTCACTGGCTATATCCCCGAAGAACAGATTCCGCTGGCTTACGCGCATTGCAACGCCTATGTGATGCCCTCAATAACAGAACCGTTTGGCATAACCGCTCTGGAGGCGATGGCAACCGGTACGCCTCTCATAGTGTCCAAGAACGCAGGAGTATCCGAGACCGTCAAGCACTGTTTCAAGGTCGACTTCTGGGACACTCACGAGATGGCTAATAAGATAGTGTCTATATTGAGATATCCTGTTTTAGAGAAAGTGATGGGGGAGAACTCTAAGAAAGAAGTGGTCAGTTTCGGCTGGGATAAAGTAGCGGAGCAGACCCTGAGCGCCTACGGTAGATTTGCATGACTTCCATATGTTTTTACTTCCAGGTCCATCAACCCATGAGACTCAACAAATTCTCTGTTTTTTCTGAGAACGTCCCTTACTTTAACGAGGCCAGGAACAAAGAGATATTTGAGCGGGTCGCTAGGAAGTGTTATCTTCCAACTAACAAGATCATGCTTGGCTTAATCGATGAGCTTGGTAAAGATTTCAAGATAAGCTACAGCATGACTGGCGTTTTCGCTGAACAGTGCGAGAAGTACTCTCCCGAGACCGTGGAGAGTTTTAAGAACCTGGCAGATACGGGCAACGTGGAGTTTCTGAACGAGACCTATTACCATTCTCTTGCTGCACTGTTTTCTGAAAGAGAGTTTAGGGACCAGGTAAAAGAACATCAGGAATTAATCAATGACTATTTCGGGCAGAAACCCAAAGTTTTCAGAAACACGGAGGCCATGTACTCGAACCACATCTCTGAACTGGTTGAAAGCATGGGCTACAAAGGGATTATAACGGAAGGCCATGATTATTACCTAAAGTGGAGGTCCCCTAACTATCTCTACAAACCGCCGGGCAATTCGAAACTCAAGATTCTCCTCAGGAATTACAAGCTCTCCGACGATATTGGGTTCAGGTTCTCGGCGCGATGGTGGGAGGAATATCCCCTAACTGCAGAAAAATATGCTTCCTGGCTATCGAAGTGCGAAGGGAATCTCATAAACATCTTCATCGACTACGAGACTTTCGGGGAGCATCAGTGGCAGGACACAGGTATCTTCGAGTTTCTCAGGAAGATGCCTCACGATGTTCTGAAGCACGACCATCTCGAGTTCGTTACGCCATCGGAAGTGGTGGATAAGTACGAGCCGGTTGGGGAGTTCGATGTGCCGCATATCCTCTCTTGGGCCGACGTCCAGAGAGACACCTCTGCTTGGCTAGAAAATGACATGCAGAAGGCGGCTTTTGAGGAAATGGCAAAGCTTGAAGGAAGGACAGATGACAAGGAGCTGCTGCATACCTGGAGACTGTTACAGACTTCTGACCATTTCTACTATATGTGCACCAAGTGGTTCGCAGACGGGGATGTTCACAAGTACTTCAACCCATATGATTCTCCATACGACGCTTTCATCAATTACATGAACATTCTGCAGGACGTGAAGAAAAAAGTAACCAGTGGGAACAATGAGGGTTGAAGAGTTGAGATGGGAGTACGAGCCGAAAGAAAATGTTGAGTTCGACTTTGCAAGAAACCTCCATGCTGTTCTAAAACGCCCCCAGGGAACGCTTGATCTATCCATCTTTTCAGTTAAAGAGGACGCGCTCATCGGCCCTAACCGTGACTATCCTTATCAGGGCCTGTGCTGTGTCACCGGGGGAGAGTACTGGAAATACCTGGACACCTTATTCTTTGGACTGGATGGAACAGAACTCACGCCACAAAAGGTGGTGGTTTACCCGTGGAAATTCATCTATCAATATTCTGGCAAGAACGCCTCTCTCGATGTGGAGTTCTATCTTGCAAGGGGGGGCGGTCGGGGTCTCAACGCAAGGGCCCTTTTTAACATTAGAACATCTGGGGAGCATATACTCACGGTCAAGCCCCTAATAGACCTGCGAAGCATATGTGCAGAATCCAACCCAGACGTTGAAATCCATGAACAAAAGGGGGGGCTGAGCGTTCGAAGGGGGGCGAGGAAGATAGATTTCTTTCTCCCGGGCTGCACGACGGAAATTGAGAAGACGGAGGCGGTTTGGAGATACAAATTGGGAAGCGGCTTCAGAGAAAAGACTGGGGGGGAAATCAGGTTTTTGCAGGAATACAAGCACCCTTATTTCGTGGGGGAGATGAAATGCGACGTAAATGGCGATTGTACAGTTCCCTTACACATAAGCTGCGATACAAAAAGGACTGTTGATTTTGACTTGAATGAAATGAAGGAAATGGAATATCTACAAAGACTAGTACACAAGTTTAATACAAGCAGAGAAGTCCTTACGAGAATAATGGCTCTTGACAGTTTCGGAATGATGGTTGATGGTATCAAAGTACCAGAGGCTGGAGAGTACTGGTTCAAGCAAATATGGTTTAGAGACCTCTTCGAAGGGTGTTTGTCTAATTTCGAGACTTATATGAAACTAGATTCGCAGTTCGTCGGAAAAGTCCTCAAATGGGCGGTTAGGAGACAGGACAGAAAGACTGGGAGGATGCCTGACCTCTATGGAGGAACGAATTTCGAGGCCCTGGATGCCACCCTGCTCTTTTTCCTGCTCGCGGAAAGGTACATCGGGCGGACAGGAGACTTTCCCTTTGCTGGGAAGATTCTTAACTCCCTCAATTTCGCATTCGATGGGCTTTGCCGCGAAACTCAGAATGGCCTTCTGCTTTCACCCCCATATGCTTCCTGGATTGATTGTAGAATGGAGGCAGGCGGAAAGAAAATATCAGATAGAGTCCCTTCTGACTGGGGGCTTGGGACGGTGCTTCTTCCAGAAATAAATGCGCAGTGGATAAGGGCCCTCTGGTTCGGCGCAAAGCTGTCTGAAATGCTTGGCAGAAAAGAGCCCAAAACCAAATTCTTAGAGGCGTATGAGAAGGTGGTTAAAAATTATAAAAAAACTTTTTGGAACGGGGAGGGGATATACTCCGCAATCGGAAAAAAGAAGGATGAAACCAGAAGCTCTGTTGGGGTGGTTTCCGCAGTGCTCCTCAAGGACTTTGTCTTCAGCGAAAATGACCTCAGAAAGATGTGGCCTTCTGTAAAAGAGCTGATTGTTAAAGAGGATGGAAAGACCTTTGGAATCGTGGTGAGGAAGGTGGGGGAAAGCGCCTATCTCGATGACAGGCAATACCATGGCTCTGTGGTGTGGCCCAGAGACCTGCCCTATCTGGTTGAATATCTCCGCCTTATCGGTAAAAAGAAAGAAGCGGAAGAGGTTTTAGAGAAGCAATTGGAGCATCAGATGAACGAGGGTGCTATTTTCTATAACCACGAACTGTTCTCCGCCGAGGCCAGACTCCTGCCTATGAAAAATCCCGTCCAGTACTGGTCCCAGTTCTGCGATCTATACCTGAAATGACCGCAAAGTTTTTAAATAGACAAGTGTTTCTATAATTGGATACGATGGTGGCGATACTTTTAGCCTTAGGTGTATGGTTACTGATAGTTTCATTAGCTGCTTTTTTCGTCGTTAAAAACATGCCCATACAGGAACCAGTGGCCATGAAAGTCAGACAGGCTCAACCAATCGCCCAGCCTATTTCCGACCAGGAGTTGGTGGAGAGGCTGAGTACCATCGTGAAAGCCTATGCTAAAAAACAGCTCAAAGCCAAGAAGGAAGTGAAAAGGGTTCAGGCGAGAAGAAAGGGTTCGAAGAAGATTAAGCTCGAGAACCTCCTTCCATTTGAGAAGGCATTTTACTTCAACAACCCAGCAACTGGCGAGGGGACATTCGCTAGAAGCCTATCCGAGTTCTTAGAGACTCTTAAAAACGCTCCGCAAGAGGTAATCTATTTCCACCTAAGGGAAGACATGAACGACTTTGAGAACTGGGTCAGGAATATACTCAGGGACATCGAACTCGCCGACGAACTAAAGAGGATAAAAGAAGAGAAGGGACCGCACAAGGAAGAACTTGTAAACGCAATCGAGAAAAGGCTGAAGGCGAGAAAGAAAATGCTTCTCAAGAGCCCGATTAAGGAGCCGAAGAGTCCAGGCTATTTGTGAATCTTGCTTCTTAAGTATTTGGCTGCTTGTTCGGGAAACATCTTATGATTCCCTATCTTGGTGAAGCTCGTTATGAACATAATAATATAAACATGATATTTATTACTATAGCATATGGAGCCCAAAGCTGACGTGGTTTTTGAGATTTCCTACGAAGTTTGCAATAAAGTTGGTGGGATCTATGCTTTGCTTAGTTCTAAGGCTGCGAGAATTGTTGAGGTATACGGCCAGAACTATTATGCAGTTGGTCCCTACTACGAGCCAAAGGCTGGCCTTGAGTTTACAGATGAAAAACCTCCTGAATTCTTGAGAAAGATATTCGGTCAGCTGGAGAAGGAAGGGATTAAGTGTTACTTTGGAAAGTGGCTCATCCCGGGGAGACCAAATACTATCCTCGTGGACTATTCCGGCCTGGTGGGCATGAAGAATGAGATAAAGACAAAGCTGTGGGAGGATTATGGCATAGACTCGGTGGACGCAGACAACTGGTTTGATGACCCAGTGATATGGTCGACTGCGGTCGGAATGCTACTGGACGAGATAAGGCACGCGATGGTAAAAGAGAAAAAGAAAATGGTGTGTCACTTCCATGAATGGCTCTGTGGAGGGGGTCTTCTTCATGTATGCAAGAAAGTCCCTACTGTATTTACTACTCATGCTACGGTGCTTGGAAGGAGCGCGGCAGGATGCGGGGAAGATATCCACGAAGAGATAAGAGAGGGGTTGAAGAGAAAGAGGACTGTGGAAGAAAGGAGGGAATACAAATACAACGTCCAGGCGAAGCATCAGATGGAAAAAGCCTGCGCTAGATACTCTACCGTGTTTACGGCGGTCTCAGAAACTCTTGCCGATGAGGCCCAATATATTTTGGGAAGGCGACCAGACATGGTGCTCCCAAATGGCCTGGATATATCCAAATTCCCCACCATGGAAGAATTCGCAGTTCTGCACAGGAAGTATCGTTCGAAGATAAAGGATTTCCTGAACGCGTATTTTGCCCCATACTACCCCATAACGCTCTGGGACTGTATGATTTTCTTCATCTCCGGAAGATACGAATTCAGAAACAAGGGGATTGATATATTCATAAACGCGCTGGGAAAGCTGAATACCGGGCTCAAGAAGAGGAAATTTAAAGGAAACGTCTTCGCTTTCTTCCTCATTCCGGCCGGGGTTAGGGGGGAAAATGTAGGGCTGCTCGAAAACGTGGCACTTCACAAGGACCTGAAATGGCTGGTGCATGAAGAAATGCCGACGGTCGAAGAGCAGATAGTGAATGAAACCGTTAATACTGGCGCTCCTGAGAACGTGCGCTTTAGAAAAGAGTTCGTAGAGGAGTGCAGGGGGAAAATGGGGAATTTCAAGAAAGGGGGAACTCCTCCATTGTGCGCTTTCGATCTAACCGATGAAAAAAATGACCAGATAATCAATGCTCTTAAGGAGAACAACCTCACAAACCAGGGGGGAGACAAAGTAAAGGTCATCTTCTATCCCTCTTATCTCTCGGGTTCTGACAGGCTGCTAGGTCTTGATCTGGATCAGTTTGTAGAAGGCACTCACTTAGGAGTCTTTCCTTCTTACTATGAAGCTTGGGGGTACACTCCCCAGGAGGCGGCGGCGCACGGCGTTATGTCTGTTACCACAGATTTTGCTGGCTTCGGAAATTTTATCCAGAAAATAGATGACAAAAAACACGGCATAATTGTCCTGAAGAGGGCGGGCAAAACTAACGAGGAAGCGAGCAGGGACCTCTTCCAAATAATGCTAGACGTTCTCCTCATGCCTAGGGAGGAGAGAATCAACCTGAAGGCAGATGCAAAAGAGCTGGCTGCTTTTGCCGATTGGAAAGTGCTCGTAGAGAATTATGTGGAAGCCCATAATAGGGCGGTAAAATGAGCATATTCGGGGCCTACGACACAGGAGAATTAGGGCTAAAAGATGAAACTATCTTTAGATAAACCTTTTTGAGAAAAATCCAGAAAAAATAAGTAGATTTTTAAAGGGAATTGTCACTTTTTCGGGACGACTTTGAGCATCTCGCTTCTCAATTTCTCGCCGTTCAGGTTCTTCTTCTTAATGTCCGTCATCCTCTTTGAGAGTCTCTTATTCCTCACCACATGGTAAAACCATGCTGCGAAATCATTCTTGTCCCCTCTAAGGTGGAACTCTAAAGAGTTAGCTGGGGCTCTCTTGACTGCGCTTACGAATTCTGGCATGCTCTTTGCTCTTATTCCTACATACCCTCCGCCGTTACAAAAGTAAAATGCTTTGTCATCCTGTATAGCCATCGCCATTCGACTACCTCCATCCCCTATATAAACCAAATAACTTTATAAGCCTTTTGTTAAATTGTTTGAAAATCGGGGCCGAGTAATATTAACATGAAGATTTGGGGACCTTTTAATCTTGGGGGTAGTTTAGAATGCGGGCAGATATTCAGAAAAGAGGGCGCAGTTCATGTATGTTAAATCTGAAATAGTTTTTGTTGATGTTTAATCTCTATCGAATTTTGCCTCTTAGATATTTCGCCGCATCTTCTGGTGGCATGGTGTTTATGACTATGCCCGAGCCTAACTCGAAGCCTGCGTAGATGTTCGGCCTGGGTCTAAGCTCAAGATGGAAGTGGTGGTAGGGCTTGCTCGAGGAATGGATATAGAAGTTGTAGCCGTAGCCTAATGTGTGTACCGCCGTGAGGACATTTTTCAGGATGTCCGCGAAATCGAATATATGCTCCTCGTCCATTTTCGTGAAGTCGGGCATGTGCTCTTTGGGGAGTATCACGACCGCGTATGGAAACATCGAGGCATAGGGCGTGATGGCGATAAAGTGCTCGTTCTCGAATACGAACCTGGGCGATCTCCTCTCTTTCCTGATATAGTCGCAGTGTATGCATCTCTTGTGCTTCTTGAAATATGCCATGCTCTCATCCAGCTCGTCCTTCAAGGTTGGGAACATCACTTTTGTCGCTATGAGCTGGGAGTGGAGGTGGGTTGAAGACATGCCCGCTTCCTTGCCTTCGTTCTTGAACAGCAGGGCGCAGGTTATGCCCTTGACTTTCATCGCCCTTTTCATCATCTCTATGTAGGTCTCCACTACCTTGACCAGATGGGGTTTGTTTAGGTCGTAAAGTCTTTGCTCGTGGTTGGGACTCTCGACAATAACCCAATGAACGCCATAGGCTTTCTTGTACTTGGGGCTGAACGCCGGGAATTTGTTCGGAAATACCCTGATAATCCACTTGCCCTCCTCCTCTACCCGATATATCTCAGGAGGGGTAAGTTTCTCGTTTCCTGGGCAGAAGAAGCACTTGGAGCCCTTCCAGACCTTAGAGGTGGGTCTTTTCGCCCTTTTCGAGGCTACCACGACCAGCCTTTTTGAGTGGATTTTCCCGCGCCTTAGCTCGTTCATGAACCATATTAATATAAAATGAGTATTTATTACTATATGGGGGTCTGAATGAGCATATTTAGGGCCTATGACATCAGGGGCGTCTATAACGAAGACCTGACGAATGACATCGCTAAGAAAATCGGTAAAGCCTATACCACTTTTATGAATGTCGATGAGGTGATAGTTGGAAGGGACTGCAGGAACTCTTCCCCTTTCCTCTCACAGTCTCTAATCGAGGGGATCAACAGCGCCGGGGCGGATGTCTACGAGGTCGGGATGGTGCCGGGCCCTGTTGTCGAATTCTACCTCGCGATCAACAAGAAGATTGGAGGAGTCTATGTGACTGCCTCGCACAACCCGCCCGAATATAACGGTTTCAAGGTCATGAACGGCCTCCAATCGCTCAGCCCAGAAGAAATCCAGATCCTGAAGAAGATAATCGATGGAAAAAACTATAGAGTCGGGACTGGAATGGTCTATCACCGAGAGATACTTGACAAATACACGGAGTTTATCGAGAAAAACATCGAGGCAGAGAGACTGAAAATAGTGATAGACTCGGCTAATGGGACTTGCGGCCCTGTTGCGCCCCAGATATTCAACGACTTGGGATGCTATGTTACCTCGCTATACGCTGAGCCCAACGGCAGTTTCCCAAATCACTATCCGGACCCCACGAGAGCGGAGAACCTTGTCGAGATAAAGAGGAGGGTCATCGAGGAGCAGGCGCACTTCGGGATAGCGTTCGACGGCGACGGGGACAGGGTTGTCTTTATCGACGAGCAGGGGAGAGCGCTTAATGGCGATGAGGCACTTATGCTTTTTGCCAGACAAATACTTGAAAAGACGAAGGGTAAGATAGTCTACACAATAAACTGCTCTAGGGCTGTTGAGGAGGACATCAAAGCGCATGGAGGAACTCCTATTGTCAGTAACATCGGACACTCGTTCATAAAGAAAAAGCTGGCAGACGAAGACGGACTGTTGGCTGGAGAAATGAGCGGGCACTTCTTCTTCAAGGACGACTACTTTGGCTATGACGATGGAATCTACGCCGCCCTTAGGATGGCCGAGATAGTGAGCAAGGGTGGAAAACTCTCGAGGCTGGTTGCTGATTTGCCCAGGTACTATGCCAGCGCGGAGGAGAGGATTCCTTGCCCAGAAAATAAAAAATTCAGGGTCGTTGAGGCACTGAAGCAGGAGTTCTCAAACTACAAGCTAATCACGATAGACGGCGTCAGGATAGAATTTGAACACGGCTGGGGTCTGATTAGAGCCTCCAATACTGAACCAATGCTATCTCTAAGGTTTGAGGCTGACACTGAGCAGGAGAGGGAGAGAATAAAGGACACGCTCATGACCGCTCTTAAAAATTTTGGGATAAAATGATGTTCAAGAGATGTGGGATAGAGATAAAACTGGACACAAAAAAGTTCAGATTAAAGATTCCGATAAAGCCGAAAGCGAGGAAAAAGAAGGATTTGAGAAGTGATTCATTAAGAAAAATGTATACAAAAATAAAGGATCCTGTTTATCTTATGTATCGCGATGTAAGTTCACTGGATCCAGAATTTAAAAAGCTTGCGAAAAAATATGGAATACGATATGACTTAACCCTTATAAGAGAACCGCCTTATCTTCCGTCATGCCTTAGAACACTTGGACACTATCATCCCGAGAAGTATGCAGAGTTATATGAAGTCATTTATGGCAAAGCACTTTTCATTCTTCAGAGTAAGGATCTGAAAAAAATGGGGTACATAATTGCAGATGGGGGAGAGGAAGTTCTGATACCTCCGAATTTTGGGCACCAGACTATGAATAGAGGGAAAACTCCTCTTTTACTAGGCAATCTTGTCTGCAGTGGATTTAAATCAGACTATTCCGTTTATAAGAAGAATCAGGGTGCAGCATTTGGTTTTTTCAAATGTGCGTACGGGCCTCTTAGAATTTTCTATAACATGAAATACGGCATTCCTTTTGAAAAATACCCAAAGATAAAGAAGATGAAAAGCAAAAAGACTAAATTAACTCTTGACAAGATGTTTGAGAAGAATCCGAAAAAGGTAGCTGATTTTTTGAGAGGGAAGAGCAAGTCTATTTGAGAACCTTTCCGGTCTTCATGTACCAGAGATAGAGATCCAGCTCCGCCTGCGACATCCTCAATTTCCTAGCGAACTTCTCCAGTTTCTTCTCAATCGTCAGATAATTTTTTTCGCTCAGTGGGTCGGGTCTTTTCTTAATCAGCTTGTTTTCCAGCATCAGATTCAGGACATGGCGGTCCAGAATGGCATAATCGGCATAGCCAACGTTCCTGAGGAAGTGGCTGCTCTCCTTCCAGCCGATGCCCTTAATATTTTTTACGAGCCATCTCCTCGGGTCCTTCTCCCTTTTCAGAATATCCTTTACGCCCCTGAAGCGCCTGGCATTGACTATAAACCCGGCTTTTAGGTTGTGGAACCTGTGCTTGCTCTCCCTGATAACTTTTGTCAACTGCTTTTTGCTCAGGCTCAGGAACCCGACGCACCCTAGCTTGTGCTGGATTGCCAGAGCAGTATGCGCTTTAGAATTAGCCGTCAGGATGCAGAAACAGAGCTCGGAGAACCATTCATTATTGCCTCTCTTATGCATTTTTTGGAACTCTTTCAGCCTTTTTCTCACTAGCCTAGAAACTTCCGACTTCCGTAACCTTTTGATATCAGAATAAAGGCGCATTCCAGCTACCACTTGAAATAGGGGCAGAGTTTGCAGCTTCTGGGAATCTCTTCCTCCTTGAAACTGCTCGCCTCCCGTCCGCCGACCTCCGGAGGACAATCGGGATATTTGCCGAAGCAGACCGGGAACTTGTCCGCTCCCAGTATCCTCTTGAAGATCCTGTCGCTCTCGCTTACCTTCTTGACCTTCTGCTTATGCCTTTTTCCTCCACCCATGCTTGCCCCTCTGTCTCGATTTTACGAACGAGTTCACTCCCATTATTATTAGGAATAGCCCTATTATTATACCCATATACTCCGGCTTAAAAATGAATACAGCTCCCACTGCTATCAGAATCACTGCCGTTATTATCTCCGTATCTATTTCGAATTGCATGTAATCACAGATAAGAATTTGAGTTATTTATTTGTTTAGTTCAGTGCCACCTTTCCAACGCCTTGGCAAGCTCGACATGGTCTTGGGCATAGTCGCGCAGGGGAATGCCTTTCATGGCCGCGTCAACCGCTTGTCTCATGGCCTTAGCCCCGGCCCGTGTACCGAAAGGATGACCGTGAACTCCTCCTCCGGCCTGTATCACTATGTCCTTCCCAAGAAGCTTCATCAGCTCAGGCACCATTCTCGGATGAAGGCCGCCAGAACACACAGCGAAAACGGGCTTTATCCCGTGCCAGTTGTCGCCCAACATGCCCGCGTGCCTCTTTATTACCGGCTGCTCGATAGCCCTTTCAATCGCCAGAACGTCCTCCTTATCTCCCTCCATCTTCCCTATGACAGACCCTATATGGAGCTGGTCCCCGCCTGCCAGTCTGACCAGTTTCGCGAGCACTAAAAAATCTATCCCGAAATCCTTTGACCTGTCTATCGCAGCGTGCATGGTCCTGTGAACGTGAATAGGAACTCTCTTGAACTTCTCCGAGAGCGTCTGCAATGAGCTGAAGCCGCATGTCAGGACGTCAATCATCAGGCAGTTAGCCCCGGCCTTCAGGGCCCTTTCCGCAGTTTTCACAATGTTGGTGGAGGTTATATTGCAGGCATAGAGGACGTTCCTGCCAGTCTCATCCTTGACCTCGTCCATTTTTTCTATGACTGCTCTCACTCTCTTCTCCATCGCGCAAAAGCTCTGGTCGACTAGGGTCTCATCGTCTTTAATGAAGTCTATGCCGCCCATGGCCGCTTCGAAAGCCACTTCAGCGGTCTGTTTCGGCGACAGCCCTATCTTCGGCTTGATTATAGTGCCTATATGCGGTCGCTTGTCTTTTGTGGTCCCGGTTATCCTCCTTATCCCGTCTATCCCGAAGTTGGGGCCGTCGAACTGCTGGACGAAATCCTTGGGGAACGCTACATCCAGCAGCCTGACCCCATCGAGGGTGCCAAGACCGAACAGGTTGCCCGCGATTATCGACAGCACCTGGGGTATCCCTCCGGTCTTCAGGTCAAAATCAGCATAAGGATAAGCTATTTCCACTACGTGCCTGTCGCGGTCTATATCGCTTACTCTTGCGGAATACTTCTTCTCTATGCTCTTAGTGGTAGTAGAAACGTGGGTCCAGGTCCCCGTGCTCTCCTCCTCGGCTATCCTTTTCGCCGCTTCCTCCAAAGGCAGGCCGGACCTCACCATATACTTGGCGAGTACTTCTTCCATAAAACACATAAAGCATTAACTATTTATAAAACTATTGTGTTGATAAGAACATGGGCAACGCCATGGCTAAAAAAGCCTGCTCCGACATCAAAAGTCTGAAAGTGCAGGGCGCGACTAACATAGCGATATGTGCGCTAGAGGCCTTGAAGAGCGCAAAAGACCGTAAAGAGCTTTCTGAAATGGTACTCCTGCTCAACGAATCCAGGCCAACAGAGCCGCTCATGAGGAACGGGCTTAGATTCGTTGCCTATAACGTCCAACAGACGCCAGAGTTCAAGAAATCGCTCGCCTTCTGGACAGATAGGTACATAAGACTGTGCAAAGGCGCTCTGGAGAGGATAGCTGAGATTGGCTCTAAGCGGATAATCAACCATTCCAAGATAATGACCCACTGCCACTCGACCGCAGTCACTTCAATCCTCAAGAAAGCCAAGGGCCAGTACAAGGATTTTGAAGTGTATGTCTGCGAAGCCAGGCCTAAGTTTCAGGGCAGGATAACCGCCAAGGAGCTGGCCTCCCACGGGATTAAAGTCAACTATATCGTGGATTCGGCCAAAATGAGCTTCATCAACGACATGGATTTGGCTCTAGTTGGTGCGGATGCATTGACGGCCGAGGGGAACGTGGTCAACAAGATAGGGACCTCTGAGTTGGCCCTTATCGCGAGAGAGGCTGACGTGGAATTTGGGGTGGCCTCAGAGCTGCTGAAATTCGACCCGATTACTGTCAGCGGCTATCCAGAACCCATCGAGGAGCGGGGAGCGAAGGAGATATGGGACAAGCCGCCCAAGGGAGTGAAGGTCAGGAACCCGGCCTTCGATCTGACCAGGCGCGAGCTGATTGATTTCATAATCACGGAGGAGGGCATTTTATCTCCTCATAACATTTTAAGTATGGCCACTGAGAAATATCCTTGGCTGAAGAGATGATTGGATGATAGTGGAAACGGAACTGATAGAGACGAAAAGAGGGGCTGCTTTCGGAGTGAAGGTAAAACTTGGGGAAGTGCCTCTGCTGATCATCCGTGGAGAGAAAGGCTATCTTGTGTGCGGCTATTTCGACAGCAAGGTGGTCGAGAAAGCAAAAGACTGCTGTGCGATTATACCCGGCGTGAAGTCTTTCGATGACATGATGAGGAAGAGAGTCGATTTTGTTAGCAAGAAAGCGCAGAAGCTGGGAATAAAGCGGGGGATGCCCGGCTTCAGGGCGCTGGACAAGCTGATCTAGATGAATTACGAGCTTAGGGCGAAGTGTGTCGATTTGGCGGCAGGCGGGAAGTTCGTCGTAGTCCTGAACAACAGCGACGCCCAGGCGATGGACGTCAAGCACTTGGACAGGGTAAGGCTGACTAAAGACGGGGGAAAGGCTATATCAGCTGTGATAAACATCTCCGAGCATTACGTCAAGCAGGGGAATATAGGGGTTTTCAAGGACGCCACTGATGCGCTAAAGATTAAAAACGGGCAGAGGCTGATTGTAGAGCCTATCGATAAACCGTTCTCAGTAAGCCTAATCAAGAAGAAGATGGACGGGATTCCTCTTTCTGCCAGCGAGATAGACAGTATCATAGTCGATATAATGAATGGGAATATCTCCGATGTCGAGGCAACTGCTTTTCTTACCACCTTGTGCATCCGGGGCCTGAACCGCGATGAGACTCTCGCGCTTACTAACTCGATAGTCAACTCAGGCACAACGCTCAACCTCAAGAGAAGGCCGATTGTAGATAAGCACTGTGCAGGTGGAGTGCCGGGGAATAAAACATCGATGATTATAGTGCCGATAATCGCGGCGGCTGGCTTGACTATCCCAAAGACATCTTCACGCGCCATAACCTCGGCCGCAGGAACAGCCGACTCGATGGAGGTACTAGCGCCAGTCTGTCTGTCCGAGCGTGAGATAACCGATGTCGTGAATAAGGTAAACGGCTGTCTTGTCTGGGGAGGGGCGGTCAATCTGGCTGCGGCTGACGACAAGCTGATAAAGATAAGGCACCCTCTGGATCTGGATCCGAAGGGGGTGCTGGTAGCGTCGATACTGGCCAAGAAGAAGGCGGTTGGAGCCACTCATGTGCTAATCGATATACCGATGGGAAAGGGCTCCAAAGTCCAGACAAAGTCAGAAGCGGATGAGCTAGCTGGCGAGTTCATGGACCTTGGCTCTAGACTTGGTATGGAGATAGAATGCATTATAACGCCTGGCTACGATCCGGTGGGCTCGGCGATAGGGCCTGCGCTAGAGGCAAGGGAGGTCATGAGGATACTCCAGGGAGAGAAAGTCAGCTCTGAGCTCCGGGAGAAATCGCTGGTCATGGCAGGCATCCTTCTCGAGATGGTCGGGAAAGCCCCCAGAGGCAGCGGAAGGTCTCTGGCGAACAAGATACTGGGCTCTGGCGAGGCGCTCAAGAAGATGAGGGAGATAATAGAGGCGCAGGGAGGCGATCCCAAGATCAGGGCGAACGATATCTCCATCGGCAGCTATTTTGTCGATGTATTCGCCAAGGAAGAGGGCAGGATACACTTCATGAACAACAAGAGCATGAGCGCTATCGCCAGGGCGGCTGGGGCACCTGCTGACAAGGGGGCGGGCATCTATCTCCACGTAGATAAAGGAGACAAGATAAAGAAAGGCCAGAAGCTGTTCACCATCTATGCTGAATCTGAACGAAAGCTCACGCTGGCTCAGGAGATGGCCGAGACTTACTACCCGCTCGAGATGGACAGGATAATACTAGAAAAATATGGGGTCGAGGAAAAATCGTCTATGGGAACGGAATACTAGTCGACGATATGGTAGTAGTTGTCCCTTCTTTTTGGCATTGATGGGTTCTCCTTGGTGTAGCCCACAGTTATCATCGCGACAGGGACTAGTTTTGCCGGTAGCTGCAAAACATCCTTCAAATCATCCTCGTTGAAGGCGCCAATCCAGCATGACCCCAGCCCCAGCTCGTAGGCTTTAAGGCAGATTATGTAGGCGACCATAGAGGCCGATTCTATGGAGTAGAGATAGCCCTTCTTGGTGCCTTCTTTCTCGGTATCTGCGCATACGACGAAGACTACAGGCGCCTGCTCCACAAAGTCCTGTCCGAGAGCAGCAAATACGAGGCTCTTGCGCTTAGCCGGGCTCTTTATCACAAATACCTCGTAATCCTGGAGGTTATGTGCTGATGGAACGTAGCTTATCGCTTCGAGTATCTCCTTTATCTTCTCGTCCTCTATGTCCACGGGCTCGAACGACCTTATGCTCCTTCTCCCCTCTATGACTCTGTTGAACTCCATGCTAATATAAAACAAAAGAAATTAATATGGTTTTCTATTTGTCACACGCCAGGATATTGCGTGTATTCGTATTTCGGCAGCTCGACCGCCTTTATTTCGGTTAGGTCGGTTAGGCTATTGGCCTTGAGCAGCTGGTCCGAGAGGGTGTACAGGACGTTGTCGATGTAGAAAGACCTGTGGACGTAGCTGCCCCACTCGTTGTCTTTCGCATGGCCCACCTCTCCCCTGAGTTCAAAGCCGTTCTCTAAGGTGAGCCTGAAGACGTAAGCTCCGTTGTAGGTCTTCGTCTCCTTCTCTCCCCACCAGCCCCAGTCGTGGATCGGGATTACAAGCAGCTCCTTGCTTTTGCTGAACAGGAAAGCCTTGTGGTCGTTGAGCGCCTCTGAGTAGGTGCTTGTGTTCCCTATTACATACTTTGAGATTTCCTTGGGATTAGCAACATCAGTCACGTCGAAGAGAGCGAGTTTGACTCCTTCGGGAATCACTCTCCCGCCTTCTGGCACTTCCGGAACTTCTTTTCCAACCCCTATTACGTGGTTCTCATCGTATGGATGCAGGTACTCGGAGAAGCCTGGTATCTTCAGCTGGCCAAGGACCTGAGGACTAGTCGGACTGCTCACGTCTATCACGAACAGCGGGTCTATCCTCCTGAACGTGACTAAGTATGCTCTTTCTCCCATGAAACGGGCGGAATAGATGGTCTCGCCTTCAGCAAGCTTCTCCAACCTGCCGACGACGTTGAGGCCGCTGTCCAGGATATAGACATTGTTATGGGTGGTTGGCTGGCGGAACTGCATCCATGCGGCAGGCATTTCGGTTGTTGTGGTGGCTACCCTGAAATAGCCGTTGTACTCGTCCATTGAGAATTGGTTGAGAATCCCGCCCGGCACTTCCCCGCTCGCGCTGAAATCGATCTGGCCGTTGTTAATAGATATGGCGTAAATTGTTGACTTGTCGGACTCTTGCAGTATCTCGACCTCTATCTCGTAGAAGACTTGCATTGTAGCGTTCTGTACCCTCTGCCACTCGTCATAGTCCAGCTCTCTTGTCCAGTTGCTCATTATCTCGCTTGCCTCTTCCCACTTCTCGCTCTTTTTCTTGTCCGAAGCTAGAACTGCGTCTATCTTGCCAGAAACATCTGCCGGCATGTAGGGCTTGAACGCATTGATCGTCTTCTCCATGTAATCGAAGAAACTCACCATTTTCTTGTGCGTCAAGTAAATCCTGTTCTGCGACACGAATATGTTCTCTGTCCAGCCAGTGAGCAGAGTCTTCCTGGATGGCTCAGCTGCATCGTCTTTTATGTTTACGCCGAGAACTGTTGTGAACCTGTAGTAATAGTCAACAATGTCATAGTAATAGACTTCTGATGGTTGTACTGTCGTAACGATGCCGTTGTGGGTTATGTTAGGCAACGTGACGTTTTGGTAGCCTGCATCCGTGTTTATTATAGCATAGACCCAGTCTCCAACCATCCTGGAATCGTGGTAAGACCCGTCCATCGTTATGTTGTTCTTGAGGACCGGGCTGGATTTGTCGCTTATGTCATATAAAAGTATCATCGCCTTGGGCGGAGTGTAAACAAAGCCTCCGCGGCTGTCTGGTTCAGCTAGTATGCAAATTTCACCCCTGCACGGCCACCACCCGCTTGACGAACCGAATATAACCAGTCTGTCTCCATTTACGAAAATCTCCTCCGGATTCCCATCCACCGCAATCCGCGAAAGAATCTGTGCGTCTTCCGCGGGCCAAGCATCGATTATGAGGACAGAATTATTGTATCTTGACAAAACATAGGCGTATTTCCCGTCATTCTTAACGATATCCGCCTCATCAACTCCCGCTACCTGAATATTTGTGGTGGAGTAATCTTCAGAGGCAGCGGCCTTGGACTCTTCAACGCCGGCTAGCGGAAGAGCGCCCGTTCCTCCAGTAGCTGCTCTAAACGCCCCGCCTAAAGCGCTGAATGGATAGCTCTCTGATTTTTCGCTTAAGAAATCAGACAGCTCTTGGTATGAAGAGAACTTTTTGAGCTCGAGCTCGCTAGGCGGAAATATCTCGCCGGGGGGCATCATGACTAAAAAAACAAAAGCTCCTGCTAATACTGCTATGACTATAACCAAAGCTCCAACATTCGAGAGTGCCATGTTGATCTTAGTTTTAAGAGAGTAATTGGGCTATATAGATTTCGTTTTATTTCGCCCCGGACCTAATCATCTTCTCGAACTTCTCCGCGTCTATGAAGCGGATGCCCCATATCTTGGCCCAATTGGATATTCCTTCGTCCTTGGCTATGATGTCGGCGTTCATCTCCTTGGCCAGCAGTATTACGTCCAAATCTTCTTTCGAATCCAACATTCCTTTTCGCATGGCCTCACGATAGCCGTCTCTGAGCTCTTTTATAACCTTAGCGTGGGACTCGGGATGGTGTCTGGTCTTTAGTACCGCTTTCTCCGCCTCACGCAAGCCCTTGTTAAGTCTCTCTCTTATCTGTATTATATACTGGTACAAGAACTCTGACGGCATCTGCAGCTCCATTCTAGAGGGGGCTTTCTGTATCGTCCAAGCGTCTAACCGGCTGATCACGTCGCTGGATATGCTTTTTCGCTCCAATAGGCCGACCAGCTCTTCCCATGCAGAGGGCGGCATGTAAAAGGAAATAGCGTGCTTCTTCGACTTAGAGACGATGTCGGTGAGCTTCTTGATGTGCCTCTCTATCTTTGCTTTAGACTCGCCAAGGCCGGTGAAGGCTGACGTATCCAGAACGTACCGCTTGTATTTCATGAAAGAAAGAATTCATTTAGAGTTTAAAAAGTTATCACAAGAAATATAAACTTCGGTTGAGTTAGAAAGAGCATGAATGTTTCGGAGATAAAAAGGGAAGTAAAGAAGCATGAAGACGACCATTTTTCCTGTATGAGCGGATTCAACTCTGGAAAGCAGATAGGTCTGACCTACCATTTTCTGAAAGGCAAGAAACCTGTTGACTTGACCGTAGTTTTTGATGAGGACCAGACAATCCCGAGCATAGCTGATATCTTCCCTTCCGCCTCTATGTACGAAGTGGAGGCTCATGAGATGTTCGGAATAAGGTTCGACAAGCTTGAGAAGACGAAGATGTTCCTGCCTGATGACTGGAAGAAGAAGCCGCCGTTAAGAGAGTAAATCAACCACC
Source organism: Microcaldota archaeon (assembly GCA_964456465.1). GTDB lineage: Archaea > B1Sed10-29 > B1Sed10-29 > B1Sed10-29 > CAYVZL01 > CAYVZL01. Next base: position 5,862 of record CAYVZL010000002.1, on the reverse strand, counting down.
ATGTCGCCCGCTGCTTTTACCTCCAGAGACATCTCTTCGCCGAATTCTAGACTCTTCGCTTGGATTAGGACGATAGTCACGTGCTTTATCCCAATCGATTTCTTTATGTAATCCACCATTTTTGAAATGCTTGTGGAATGGGTCGATAGCCTGACCGTTTCCTTGAAGTCGCTCATAATCCTTATCTCGCCAGGCTTGCCAGAGAAGTCAGCCGCATCAACGATAGTCAATTCTTCTATCTCCTTCTTCCTGAGCGCCGTGAACGCGTTCTCAGGGACATTAGAATAGAGCAGAAGGTGCTTGATTTTCCTTTTCTTGAGCTCGTCGACTATGTACTTTCCTACCCCATCGTCCGCCTTCAGTTCCTCTCCCAAGCCCAGTATCGCCTTTCTCATGCAAATATTTAAAGAACTTCTGATTATTATAAGATATGCTCGAGCTCATCGCAGTGCCCTTAATTTTCGCGCTGCTGGCAATAATAGTCAAGGAAGATAAAATCAAATATCTGGTCTATCTCGCGGCGATAGGCATATTGGCGCTGGGCATCCGAGCAATGTTTCTTCCCGACTTAACAACAGACATAATACTCTTCGATGGCCTATCGCGCCTGTTCGTTTTCGTTCTGTCTATCGTCTCTTCGATGGCATTACTCTATTCAACGGCCTACATCAAGAGCTCGCAGAACAGGTTCTATTTCCTGATGCTGTTCTTCATAGCCGCGATGTTCGGCTTCATCACAGCCAACCATGTTCTAATGTTCTTCATATGCTGGGAAATAATAAGCATCTGCTCCTTCCTGCTGATTTCTTTCAACTATAAAGAAGAGAAGGCTGTAAAGGCCGGGAACAAGTGCTTCATGTTAACCCAGATAGGAGGATTATTAGTGCTAACGGCCCTGATTTTCCTTTCGAAGAACCTCAGCTTCTCCATCTCGAACATACTCGCCAATTATAGCATTCTCTCGCCGACCATACTGCTCGTCTCCTCGATACTGTTGGTATTCGGAGCGTTGAGCAAATCCTCTATCTTCCCGTTCAACTGGCTCAGCGATGCGATGGAAGCCCCTATTCCTGTCTCGGCTCTATTGCACTCGGCAACCATGGTCAATGCAGGGGTCTTCATCATGATCAGGTTTTTGCCGATCATAAAGGAGTTCCAAGAACTATCGTACATGATCATGGCTTTCGCATTCATAAGCATGTTCTACGCCACATTCTCCGCCCTGATAGAGGATAATATCAAGAGGATTCTGGCTTTTTCGACCATCACCAACCTCAGCTTCATCTTCGCTACGCTGGCTCTGTTCTCGGCGACAGCCACGTCCGCAGCTACCTATCATCTGCTGAACCATGCGTTCTTCAAATCAGCCCTGTTTCTGACGATAGGCATAGTGGTATACCATGTCGGGAAAATGGACCTCAGGCATATGGAGGGCTTGGCCAACTACATGGGCCGGCTGAAGTTCGTCTTTGTCTTTCTTGTCATGGCCGCGGTAGGAATGCCTTTCACCAACCTCAGCAAATGGGCCATCTATAGTACCTGGTTCCACTCGCTTCCGATAGGGCTGATCCTGCTGGCGTGTGGCACTATCCTGGCTATCGTCTATTATTCAAAGATTGTCGGCGTGCTGTTCGGCAAGGAGGCCAGAACTCTCCATCCGCCAGTACGGTTCTGGGCACCAGTGGCTGTCTTGGCATTCATAACTCTGCTGTTCGGCGTGTCTGTGACGGGCTATGACATTTTCGTAATGCCGATAACAGGCACCGCTATCTCCCTGCCAGTCGACTTCTCCCTGATAACGCTGCTGTTCGTTTTCGCTTTCGGAATCGCGCTATCGCCGGCAAAGATAGTGCTCGATAGGACTGGGCCCTTCACTGGCGGAGAAGATGTGCTCCCAGACTTCTACGTCCGGGATTTTTTCGGAAACTATCTGGACAAGTTCCGCAGGATAGCTTCGGCTCTGACCATTGACCATCTCTATAAAAAGATTGCCGGCGTAAATCTTGCGTTCCTGGGGCTGGCCAGGTTCGAGGATTTTATTGACAGGGACTTCGTCTTCCTGACGCTGATAATGATTTTGATATCGTTCATGATACTGTTGAGGTGAAACAATGCACGAGACCATGCTGCCTATCGGGCCGTACCATCCGGCGCTGAAGGAACCTGAGTATTTTAGGCTATTCATAGAGGGAGAGATCATCAAGGACGCGCAGTTCCGGCTGGGCTATAACCACAGGGGCATAGAGAGGCTGCTCCAGAACAAAACCTATATCCAGGCAGTCCCGACCGTCGAGAAGATATGCGGGCTGTGCAACCATGCCCATACCACGTGCTTCTGCGAGGGGGTGGAAAGGCTGAACCGCACAGAAGTCCCTATGCGGGCCGAATACATAAGGACGATAACCTCGGAGCTGGAGAGGCTGCAGTCGCACTATTTAGTCCTGGGCACATTCGCTGACGCTATCGGTTTTGAGACGCTCTTCATGCACATCTGGAGGGAGAGGGAGCTGGTCATGGAGATGTTCGAAGCGTTCTGCGGCAATAGGGTGTCGAAGATGCTTAACGTCCTGGGCGGGGTCAGATGGGATGTGGACGAGCACATAGAGAAACATATCCGCGAGAACATCAGGAAGATTGAGAAATACTCAACGGAGCTTGAGAGCACTTTTGCCAAGGACAGCCTGATCAAAGCCAGAATAAGCGAGCACGGGGTTATAGACAAGGAGACGGCAAGAAGACTGCGGGTTGTAGGACCGGTCGCCAGAGCGAGCGGGGTGGACTTTGACATAAGGAAGATAGCCCCGTATTGCGCCTATTCCGAGATAGATTTTGACACGCAGTTGGAGGACTCTGGTGACTGCATGGCCCGAACCATCGTCAGGATTAGGGAGCTGAAAGAGTCCTGCAAGATAATCAAAGAGTGCCTGGATAAGATGCCGAAGGGAAAGCTGAGCGTGCCTTTTGCAAAATCAGTGCCAGGAGAGATAACGCAGAGGGTCGAGGCACCCAGGGGCGAGAACCTCCACTATATTATTGCCGACAGAGAAAAACCAAAGCGGGTCAGGATAAGGCCGCCCACATACCCCAATATGTTCGCGCTCAGGGAGATGCTCGTGGATGAGAAGATAGCAGACGCTCCGGCAATCATACTCAGCCTGGATCCCTGCTTCACATGTACGGATAGGGTGGTGGTCATAGACGAGAAAGGGGGCAAGATGGTGATATGAACCCATTATATCCAATCCTGCTGTTGCTGAGCATCATGATTTTCTTAGACTACAAGTTCTTCAGAGTGCTGGCTTACGCTATAGCCTTTAACTTCATCGTGGCAATGGTCAGCTTGCAGATGGAGATAGTCAGCGGGACGGTCCTCTTCGTGTTCGGCTGCATATTCTTCCCGCTGCTGATGTGGTTTGCGATAGAGAAGTGCGAGAAAGTAGAGAGGGAATGGTTCAAGGAGCTTGTGGCTATAACTGTGATCTCTGTCCCTGCGCTATACCTATTCTTCACGTATCTCGGGATAACAGGTGACCATGCGATGCTGTTCCTGATTTTCGCATTCTCCCTGATAGCGACTCTGACCGCAAAGAATCTCCTGAAGTTCTTATTTATCTTCGATGTCGCCGAGAACGCGCTGATACTGACTGCATATTCGTTCTTCTCTGCTAACCTAATCAAGAACCTTCCAGCTGTGGTTTTCATCGAGGTGGCGACATTCCTGCCGTTCATCCTGCTGACCTATCTGACAATCCGCATATTCAAGAAATACAGGAGTCTTAACCCATGGCGTCTGTGGCATTAACGCTAGTAGTCCTCAGCATAGTATTCCCGCTGGTTTCGACACTGATTTTCATAGCGATAAGGAAAGAGCACAAGAGGGTCAAGAATCTAATCTATTTTGGGCAGACTTTCATCAGCTTGGTTATCATGGCCGCGCTGCTCTTTTTTGTCGGTGACGGCTTTAGCTTCGATGTGGTCTTCCTCAACTTCAATGTTACTCTCCAATTCGTTCTTGTCGCGTTTGCAATAGTGCTGGCAAACTTCCTGGTGATGTTCTACAATATAGGGCACGGCTATTCCGGCTCTATCCAGTATGATATCTTCATGTGCGTGCTTCTCTCCAGCCTTATCGGAGGGGTCTTTGCTACCGACCTCATCACCAATTACATATTCCTCGATCTGACGCTGTTCTCGGCCGGCTATCTAATCTTCTCGATAAAGGACGGAGTAAGAGCCGCCTACAAGTTTACGTTCATGAATTTCCTGGCCTCCATACTGATACTGTTTTCGATAATCATCTTCTCTTCCTACACTGGCGGGTTCTCTATACAGCCCCTGACCTCGGTGTATGGGTTCGAAAAACTCGTCTTTTTCGGTCTCCTTGTCGGCATTCTTACGAAAGTGGGAGCAGTGCCTTTCCACCTATGGGTCTCCTCCGCCTATTCTGAATCAGCCGTTCCAGTGGCAGCTATACTGTCTGGGGCAGCGAACTGTGTCGGGCTCTTGATGCTCTACAAGATAATGCCGATACTGCAGGTGGGCGACTTTCTCAGGATAATCGGGATAGCCACCGCGCTCTACGCGTCTATAATAGCCATAAACCAGCACGGGCTCAGGAAGAGATTCGCCTATTTCTCGGTAGCAGAGACAGGATTCATAATCTACGCCTTCTCTCTTGGCAATCCTGAGGCGATAGCGGGCGGATTCATACTATTGATAACCCAGATATTCGCGAAGCCGCTGCTGTTCCTATTCGCCGGACTGCTGACGGAAGAGCACGGCCTGATAAAGAAGGTGCATAACTTCGGGCTATTCGGCCTCATCACTGGTAGCTTTTCGATATCAGGCATACCTATCACCGGTGGCTTTCTTGGAAAATACCTGATATTGTACTCGGCCTATCTTGCGCGCGACTATCTGTCTATAGCGCTATTGCTGCTGGCGAGCTTCTTCCTGCTCTACAGCTTCCTGCTCAGCTACGGCAAGGTATCCGCGTTGAAGCAGGAGAGAGAACCGCACTTTACCACACTCATGTCTATACTGATACTCTCGATAATAGTCATACTGATAGGGTTAGTTCCTATAATTACGGGATGGATATGGACCTTATAAAAAAGTCGCCATGGATATACCACTTGAACACGGGTGGCTGCATAGGCTGCGACATAGAGCTGATGGCCTGCATCACCCCAAAATATGACATAGAAAGGCTTGGCTGTCTGTTGAAAGGTAGTCCGAGGCATGCTGATATTCTGGTTGTCACCGGGCCCCTGACCAGGCAGACCAGGGAAAGGGCGAAAAGGATCTATGACCAGATGCCGAAGAAGAAAGTAGTTGTGGCGCTTGGCTCTTGCGGGATAACCGGAGGAATTTTCAAGGAAGGCTATTGTGAAGCCGGTCCAATCGACAAGGACATCCATGTAGACATCTACGTGCCAGGCTGCCCGCCAAGGCCCGAGGCGATAATCTACGGGATAAAAAAAGCATTGGAGAGATTGCAATGATACAGTTGGCTGTGACAGTGATATCGGCAGTATTCCTGATTTGGTTAGAGAGGAAGATAAAGGCGCGCTCGCAGTACCGAGTAGGTCCGCCTATCTACCAGCCAATTTTAGATTTGGCGAAGCTTTTCCAGAAGCAGAACCTGAGGAGCTCGCTGTCCAACCCTCTCATGAACTTCCTGCCGCTGATTTCGCTACTAGCCGTCGCACTTATCGCCTATTCGCTACCGTTAGGGAACCTGGGCGGCTCGATAGACATGATATCCCTAATCTTCCTTTTCGCCCTGACCTCTCTGATATATGTCTTTGCCGGTCTTTTGTCCTATTCTCATTACGGATTTGTCGGTGCTAAGAGGGAGCT
>CAYVZL010000001.1:0-35558 GCA_964456465.1 Microcaldota archaeon | reverse complement strand
GATAAAAAGAGATTTTGACGCTTCAATAGAGGTGGAAGCAGCAATATTACGGACGGGTAAAGGAGATTGACATGGAAACAGTGTATATGAAAATATCTAAAACAGTCGGCAAAGAAGAGATTGAGAAAAGAATTAAGGGATTCGAAAAAAAATACAAAACAGATTTCAGAAGATTTAAGAATAAGATGAGAGGAATTGAAGACACTGACGAAAACGAGCAGATAATAGAGGATTATGATGATTGGGCCGGATATAGAAGAACACTTAAAGTAATTGAGAGAACCGGTAAATCCCCGTTAAGGGAAGAGTACTTTAAACTTATTCCCGAAAGCAAGTTTAGTGAAATTGACGACATTTTTACTAAAGAGAGGATAAGAATACTGAAATTTTTGAATAAAAGGCAGGTCGGATCCATAGCCGAACTCTCGAAGCTGCTCAAAAGAGACAGAAGTTCGGTTGTTCAGGACCTTGAAGTACTCGATAAGGAGGGGGTTATCGCATTCGAGAGGAAAGGCAGAGTGGCTGCTCCAGTGACAAAATGCTCGGCTATAACGCTTATCTTCTAGCTCTTTCTAACATACTTGCAATAATTTTTCAGTATGCTTCTCTCTATTTCCCCACCTAAAATGGCCTCTCACCTTCCACCTAGAGAAATTATAAGTATAAATATTTTGTAGAAATCGTATAAGATTTATCCTATATATTTTATCTTATACTATCTATCTATTATTGTAAATTTAGTATTACATAAAATATCATAATTGACCTATAAAATTTATTTAATCCTACGAAATATATAAACAGTACCAACTACAACTATGGACCAAAACGCTTATAAGATTGCGCTGCCTATTATCTTAGGCGAGACGTATGGTGTTTCTTGCTTCTTATTTCAACACGATAAGAGCTGTGGCCGGCCAGAGAGAGCCAGTTGTCTTGGAAATCGTTTTGCGGAACACTGATGAGGAGTCAAAACTGATGAGCGTCGCGGTGAAAATTCCTTTCGATCTCGGCTTCGATTCAGTGGGTTTGATGCGAGAAACACGAAGGAGACTGGGTTATGTCGGAGCTGGCGAAGAGAAGAAGATTCCTATCGCGCTCTACTGCAAGCGGAACATAAAAGAGGGCGTTTACCCGATAGAGGTAACGGCATACATCCATCCTGACAAGTACGACAAGACAGTCCAGAGCTTCCCGCACAAGACCCAGCTCAGAGTCATCAAAGTCTAGCACTAATTAGTAAAAACTGCCGAGTGAAAAATCGCCTCTCGAGTGAATTCTCTTTTTGGAAACCATCTTGCCTTGTGATCCGGCAGTCTAGATATGTATTTAAATACCTGTACTGATTAGTGTAAAAAAGGAAAAACTGAATTCGAACTCTCACACTAACTAGTAAAACGGTGACAAAATTGAAAAAGGAACAGGAAAAATCGATACTAGTCTGCCCGAAATGCCTAAAGCCGTATAGGCCGGACAAGACTCTCACAAATGTATTTGGCATGTTTAATATCGGCTTCAAATGCAAGTACTGCAACCATGAGGGGGTTGGCCCTATAAAGCTGGTCAGGAGGGAAAAGAAATGATTCCATCGCGTTACGGGAAAAAAAGACTTAATGAAACTAAGGCCTTGGAAAATGCTAAAAAGAAGCTTGCTGGGAAGGTTGGCAGAGAAACTGCAGAAGAAGAGATAAAAAAGATACGAAAAGGGGGATTCTGGAGGATTATAATGAGGGGGAAAAAGAAGTGACGTTATGGACTTTCATCACGAGAACATATCGACTGGCATGGAATTCGAGAACCTGCTGCGAGTACTATACCCGAACCAGGACAAGTTCAGGGTAGCTGCCGCATATTTCATCGCCGAAATCTCGAAGAAAGACGCTGGGCTCGATGGTTATGAGCTCAACAAGATATGCGACGAAAAGTCCATCTCTCGATCCACTATGCAGAAGGTCTTCGTCCGCATGAGAAAACTCGGGGTAATCGATAGGCGTGAAATGAAATACTACTTGAACACTGAGTTCTCCAGCGCACTCAGGCGGATGAGCGATGCCTGGAGAAAGATGATAGAGGAAAAGAAGTTTGGTTTCGACGAGTCAAGGCTCAAGGTAAACGTCTAGCTTGCCCAGGTTCTCTTCCAGATAGGTCTTGGCTGCCTTCTCCGACTTGCTCTCTTTCTTGGGCTTCTCCGCCTTTATCTTGGTCAGGTCCTTTATCATGTACATGCCGTGCTCTCCCTCGCCGAAAAGGTTCTTGACCTCGTTATAGACCATATAGCCATGTTTCTTGAACAGTGCCAGGTTGTTCTTGTCGGATTTGGGCAGGTAGGTCGTTATCTTGGAGGTATCTTCCGTGGTCTCTATCTGGTCTAGCAGCCTCTTTTCAGCCCCCTTTCCGCGGTACTTTTTAGATACGGAGAACAGGTCTATCTTCACTTCGTTGCCTTTCTTTCTTGTGAATATGAACGCTATCGGCTTACGAGAGACCTTGGCTATCAGGAGGTTGCTGTTCTGGTCCAGGATCCATTGGGTTAGCGGATAGCTATCAAGCGCCCTCGGATGCCCGACCCCATCGCTGTTGTATACGTGGACCAGGCCCTCTATATCGTCGAGGTTCGCTCTATCTATGATGAGTTCCATGGTAATCCCTCACTTACTCTTTTTTGGCTTCTCTTCCACGACCGGTTCTTGGACCGCTTCAACTTTCTCTGCTTTCTCGCTTTTCAACCCAAGCCGCTCTAATCGCCTGAGTACCCCTTCTAGGTCGTGCGCCAGATCCTCTCCGGCTTCGGTCAATCGTATTACGTTTATTCTACCTTGTTCTTCCGTCGTTATCAGCCCGGCTTCCTCAAACGTCGCCAACGTATTGATGAGATGGGGGTACGTGCAATCGATTTCTTTGGACAGCATAGACGCGTACCACTCTCTGTCCTTTTTTACTAAAGCGGCTAGGGCTCGCGCAGGCTTTTCTTTAAAAAAAACACTCGTGAGCATCGTTTCACCTATATCCTTTTTTTATTACAAATCATTTTAACTATTTAAACCTTGTGGTTGACAGTTATAGGATAAATTATATAATATAGATAGTAATTGATTAATCATACTAATAACGAAGTATTAACCAAATAATATAAGATACTCTTTACAAGTAGGGGGGTAAAAATGTGAGGAAACTGAGAAATTTGAGCCGGCTGAATAGTGCAAAAATGATTGAAACTGAAAAAGCGTGGTGAGTAAAGGTTAGTTTGAAGCGGCGCACGTGGAACAGCGATGGAATCAGCATGCTCAGCCGCACTGCTTGTGAGAGATCTTATGGGGTGGGTTATTGTCTTAGCTAAAACCCAGCTATTATGGATAGAGCGGCTTCTGAGCGTGGTTAAAAATGTGAGAGATTGATAAAAAGCAGGAGTTTGGGCCGGTTGGTTGGTGTCCAGTTAGTATGTTATGATTGGTGAGGGAGTAAGAAATGTGAGAGATCCGATTTTGGGAATTTTTCTATATTTTTGTGCAATAATTTTACTTTTTAAGGAGTGATTGAAAAATTTCTGATTGTGAAAGCCAAAAATTCAGTTTTTCCTGGAATTTTTAATCGGTTCATGAAATCGCCATGCTGCGTCAATCTATCGGGAATGTGTCGACTCGTCGATTCATCCGAAAAGTATAAAAATGGGTTCTGATTTACTATAGACACTATGGGCATCTTTGGAAAACTCAGGCAGGCGCTCATCCAGAAGGAAAAGAAGCCAGAAAGAAAGGAGGAAAAACCAGTACAGATAAGCCACGTCTCTCTAAAATCTGAAGAGAAGCTGGACAGCATGGATCACAAACTTGACGAGCTGCTAGAGATTAAGAAGCTCTATGAGGATATGCTTGATTGGATGGTCGAGCTCGCGAAAGAGTCCAGGAGTCGGATGAGTCGAGACACATCGACGATTCATCGCGACGCATCGACAGATTCATCGATACTATCGCCAAGACTCAAACAAGTGCTAGATGTAGTCAAAGAAAAGGGCGAAATCCTGGCAGATGATAGCGCCACGATAACCGGACTTAGTCTGAACCGGTGCTCTGAGATTCTGAACGCCCTGTATCGTGCAAATTATGTTGAAAAGCACCGCGTGGGGCGCGAGGTCTACTATAGGTTCAACCCGGGCCCCTCTGCAAAATTCACTCAAGAGATGGGCCCCTAGACGGACACCCGCCACTTCTTGTATTCATTGGCTAGCTCTCTAGTTTTTCTTGGTTTTCTGATGTGTCGACTCGTCGATTTATCGAAAATCGACGTATATGGACGATATGTCGGGAGTAAAATCGATGAAACGAAAGGTTTTTAAATAGGTATTTCCTTATTCTGACACGAACAACGGTGGGTGAATAAAATGACGATGCGACTATCGAAATTATACGGCATGGATATTTATACCGATGAAGCAGGATACATTGGTAAGGTAAATGATGTTATCCTCAATTTGGAGAAGGGTGAAATTGTAAGGCTGACTACAGAGACCCTGAAGGTGGCCAGTAGAGAAGAGGCCGCGAAGGTCCTTAGGGATAAGAGTGTTTTATATAAGAACGTTAGATCAGCGAAGGACATTTTACTAGTAAGCAGGCGCGGCGGAGCTGTCCAGGAAGAAGAAATAGAAGCTGAAATGGAAGAAGCTCCGAGAAAGGGCGCTTTGCACTCTCTAGCGAAGAGGAGATAACTCGTTTTTTCCCTTTCTTTTTCCTTTTGGATGTTTTATTAATTATTAAAAGAGTATTATATTTATTATATTAGTGCAAAAACATTTCATTATATATAAACGTATTTTCATTATTATTTGAATACACGAACAATGGGGTCTAACCATAGATAGAAACCAGCTATTATTATATTCTACTTAACACATATATTCTTTAGTGTTGTCATGGTAAACTATAACGAATTCGAAGCTAACCAGAAAATCATCGAATTTTGCCGGTTTCCGATTCCTAGAACACCCACCGAACTCGTACATTTTCTCAAAAAAGAAGTGAAAGATTTTTATCCGAAATCCAGGCCGGATCTTGTCGTAAGGTTCTTGAAGCAAAACCATCTCGAAGAACTTGTTGCAAAAAACATACTTGTTGAATACTCCAGAGCGGATCAAACTTGGAAGTCAACGCGCCAGCTCATGAAACATTTTTTTAAGAACCACAATTTAACTGCGCCCAGAAAAGTCTCATCGCTGTACCAAATAAACTTCCTTTACCTCCAGCACACCCCGCACATCTACAAGCTGCCGGTCCTAAAAGACATCAATTTGGATTTGATTACCTTATTTTATCCAATGATTAAAGACAAGAAGATTGATAATTTTTTCTGGGCTATGCTGAATTTTCTCTACTCATGCGAATCGGAACGCGATAAGATGAAAATCGAATTATATCGGCTTAATTTCTCTGAAAAAGAGCGCGGTCTATTGGAGAATTTCATGAACTATTCCGCAGAGTTCAAATCATTTTTTCAGTCCTTTCCATTCAAGCCGGACGCAGACAAAGCTATAGATTTTTTGAGGGCGTTATGAAAGAGATTTACAAGATTTTGATGAAAGTGCCTAAAGGTCGCGTGACTACCTACAAAGAGCTTGGCAGAGCTAGTGGCCATCATCAGAGAGCGGTTGGAAAGCTGATGAATGTCAATCCATATGCTCCGAGAGTGCCCTGCCACCGCGTCGTTATGTCTGACGGTTCTATCGGCGGCTTCGATGGGAACGTGCCCAAGAAAATCGCGATACTGAAGAAAGAAGGAGTTTTAGTCAAACAAGGCAAGATAGTTAACTTTGAGAAGAAGTTCTATAGTTTTAAATAGCGAGGGTCGGATTTGAACCGACGACCTTCGGGTTATGAGCCATCCGCAGATCTTTAGGATCTTCGACGGGCACTCCAGGCTGCCCTACCTCGCTTTGAACAAGACAACTAGTATTAGAATTTTTAAGTAAGCTTATTTAAAAGCCTGCGCCTATAACTATATCTGAGGTGCGATTATGCCTTGGCCATGGAAGAGAAAGCTATTGCAAAATCCAGAAGAGCGGGTCTGGAAGAACGATCGAGTAGTAAAGTTAAGTTCTTTATCAGATCAAGAAAGGACGCGCGTACTTGCGGCGAGAGAACTCAATGAAAAATTACAACAAAGGGCGGAGGAAAGGAGAAAAGAGAACGAAGAGAAAAAGAAAAAGTCCCCTAAATTTTAAGTGTCAGACTGCCTATCATTCTTCATTCAGCCGCATCAGAACTTAAAGGTATCATCATCCACTATTTCTTGCTGTTTCCGGGCCTTTTATTCGTTTCTCTCCAGTAAATATTGATAATAATAACAACAATATCATTAACAATAAGGTTTAAATAGGAGAAATCCCTTGTCCTACCGGTGATTTCATGAAGAAAAGCCTCGTATTCACCAAATCGATAGCATTCGAGAAAGCCCTGATAGACCGGCTTGAAGAGTACATGTCGACACCAGAGAAAGAGGGAAAAAGGATCAATTTTTCAGCAGAGGTGGCCAATCTGATAGAAGCCGGCCTCGCATTCAAGCTGATAGAGAAAGACCTGCTCGCCGGAAGGAGCGTCAAGCTGGGCCAGGAGATGGTTTCCATGGCAGGCAAGGCTAAGCTCCGAGACCTGATCAAAGACAAGATAGAGTTTGGTGAGACAGCCCTGGAGCAACCGAAGCCAGTGAAAGGCATCAGAATGCAGAAATTATGACATTATCTCCAACCGTAGAGCCCGCGCAAAGGGACGAAGACGCAGGGAAAGTTCAAGTCAGCTTCTAAAATTTTCCCATTCTTTTTCTCAAGTAAAATCAGCCGCTGTTCGTACATCCCCCCAACCGGTGCGACTATCCTTCCATTTTCTTTTAGCTGGTCCATCCACGGCTTAGGTATGCTTGGACAGCCCGCAGTCGCTATTATCCTATCGTAAGGAGCGTATTCCGGCAGGCCTATCGAACCGTCGCCAGAGAAGACGTGCACATTCTTGTAATCCTTCAAGTTTTTTTTCGCAAACTCGGTAAGCTCGGGTACAACTTCGACGGTATATATCTTTCCTCTCGGAGCCATCTTGGATAAAATCGCCGCCTGATAGCCTGAGCCTGCCCCTATCTCAAGAATTTTCTGCCCATCTTTGACATCCAGATATTCGCTCATCACCGCGACCATATGAGGAGCCGATATGGTCTGGCCGCCAGGAATCGGGAGAGGCGTGTCGGAATAAGCCAATCCTTTAAGTGATTCTGGGAGGAAATTCTCTCTCGGGACTTCTCCAAACGCCGCAATCACCTTCCTCGATTTTAGCAATCCTTCCGCCACTAGCGCCTTAACCAGCTCTTTTTGGTCCATGCAAAACCCTTAAATAGATATGTCGCCAGAAATATAAGAGTGAGGGTGAGGCCAATGAAGCGATTTTTGATTGTCCTTCTATTGTTAATAACAGTGAGCTTCGCAGCAGAGGATGCGCTGAGAATCCAGAACCAGAAGACATTCCCGGCAGCCATCCAAGCGGGCGACAAGGACGTAATACTGCAGTTCGACTTATACCACACGGGAAAGATAACCTATGAAAACATCACCGTCCAATTGAACCTGCCCCAGCAGTTCGAAGGCATAAGGACCTCTTACGCTGTGGATAGAATCTTACCCAGCCAAACCGCAACCATGAGCTTTAGATTTAATGTGGGGGATATAGACCCGGGCACGTACACGCTCCCAGTCACGATAAAATATACTGAGACCAGCGGGCCCTACCAGACGAGCACTAGCCGGCAGATATATCTTTCGGTCTCATCCACCCCCACTCTGAGGTTCGAGGACATAATATTCGACCCGACACCGCACATAGGCAAGCCGTTTACAGTTACTCTCAAGATAAATAACACCGCGCAGATCCCCGCCTCCAATGTCTTGGCTACGATATCCTCTCCGACCGCCCAGATTACTTGGATACCTGACTCGCAAATCATGAATTTCATCGGCGCAAATTCTGCCGAGGACTTGGTCTTCAAGGGGATAGTCAGCTCAGAGACCAAGCCAGGAGCATACGCCGGAACCGTGACCCTAATCTACTCCGGTACTACTGTCTCTAATGCCTTCTACGCGGAGGTTCATGGCACACCCGACCTGAAACTAGCCGGCAGCCAGACTGACAAGACTCCATATGTCGGAGAGAAATTTACCCTCTCAGTGCAGCTGGAGGATGTTGGCAAGGAAAAAGCAAGGTCTGTCCAAGTCAGGCTAAAAGACGGCGCAATTGTTGGCGCTTTGGCCTCCTATATCGGGACAATAGAGTCGGATGACACCGGCTCAGCTATTTTTGATATAACCCTAAACAAACCCGGTAGCTACATCATCCCGCTGGAGTACACCTATACGGATGATGAAGGAAACACGTACACTCAGAGCGAAAACATCTCCCTTTTCATTTATACCCGGCCCTTCGACTTCAGCGGAATAATCGTTCTGGGCATAATCATAGTGGTCGTCTGGTATTGGGTGAAAGGAAGGAAAAGGAAACGACACATCGAAAAGATAGTTGACTAGCATGTGGAAGATAGCATTCAGGAACCTGCTATCCAAGAAAACTAGGACTTTTTTGGCTTTAATGGGCCTTATGATAGCAGTAGTCGGCGTAGTCGGGCTGATTTCGATTAGCGATGGCATTAAAAATATGGTGAACGAGAGCTTAGGCCAGCTGCAAGGAGTCCAGGTAGTTCAGAAGGACTCGCTCTCTCCAATGCTTTCAAAAGTCGATATGGATATAATCGATGAGATTGAGAGCTTTCCCGAAGTCGACTTAGTAACGCCGAGAGTTTTTGGTATAGCCTCATCCATAGACGGAAAGCCGTTCCTCTCAGGAGAAGGGTTCGGGATGGGTGTAGGAGAGGTTATAGGCATAGACCCAGTCAAGGAGGGGAGCTCAGGAAAGACCGGCTTCTCGGCAGCAAAAATCACTCAAGGCCGTTTTCTAAAGGCGAGCGATGCCTATTCTGTCGTGATTGGCAAGACGATAGCAGACGACTATAAGAAGATGGTGGGCAGTGTAATCGAAATCAACGACGTAAGGTTCAAGGTCGTTGGGATATGGACCACGGGCAGCTCTGCGACCGACAACACGATATTGATGCCAATCGATATAGCCAGAAAAGTGTTCGGCTTCCCAAACGACAAGGCAGCCATGCTGACCGTCTATACGAAAGATCCTACGGCCATCGAGTCAGTCTCCAAGAAGATAGAACTCAGGATAGACGGCGTTGATGCGAAATCTGGCTCCGAATATGCGAAGGACGTCAGCTCTGTCTTCAGCAGCCTTGACTTATTCTTCTGGGCGATATCCCTGATTGCGGTTGTCGTCGGAGGAGTTGGCATATTGAACACGATGCTCATGTCGGTCATGGAGAGATTCAGAGACTTTGGCATACTCAAAGCCATCGGATGGTCCAACTCGAACATAATGACGCTGGTTATCTCGGAGTCAATTATTCTGGGTGCAGTTGGAGGCACGATAGGGATTGCGGCAGGGTACGTGCTTGTCGAGATAGCCAAACCCACCTTCGGTTTTCCGATGCAGGTCACACCCACCCTAGCCCTAACCGCATTCCTGTTAGCATCCTTCTTAGGTCTCATCGGCGGGCTCTATCCAGCATACAGGGCAAGCAGGCTCAATCCCATCGAGGCGATTCGTTATGGTTAAGAAGATAGTCGAAGTGAAGGATGTCCACAAGTATTTCAAGATGGGCGAGAATCTGGTTCATGCCTTGCGCGGGGTGTCCATGACCATAAACCAGGGAGATTTCGTGTTCATAATAGGGCCGTCGGGCTCTGGCAAATCCACGTTACTGCATCTAATCGGGGCGCTAGACGTCCCGACAGACGGAGAGATATACTTCGAGGGCAAAAAGCTATCGCAGATGGAAGAAGACATACTGTCGACAATCAGGAGAAAGAAGATCGGCTTCATCTTCCAGGCGTTCAACCTCATGACCTCTCTGACCGCGCTTGAGAACGTCACGATACCGCTAATACCCTCTGGAGTAGATGAAGAAGTGGCCAACAACAGGGCAATAAAGCTGATGAGCATGCTGGGCCTCAGGGATAGGATTTACCACACACCTAATCAGCTTTCTGGAGGTCAACAGCAGAGAGTGGCCATAGCCAGATCCTTAATCAACGATCCGATCATAGTGCTGGCCGATGAACCTACTGGAGAGGTCGACTCAGTAACTGGCAATGAGATATTCGACTATCTCAGAATGATGAACAAGAAATTCAACAAGACGTTTGTTATAGTCACTCACGACATGGAATACATAAAAAGAGGAGACAAGATTTTCAAGATCCATGACGGAAAAATAGTCAATTAAGGCGAATACTTTATAGCCCCCACAGGGCAGCCGTCAGCAGCAGCCTTGCAGTCGCACTTGGCACAGGCCTTCGCGTTCTTGACATGTGACTTGCCGTCAGAACCCATCTCAAAAACATCAGGACATAGCGCAGCACACGCGCCGCAGCCTATGCAAGTGTTCTTATCAACGCTTAGCTTGACCATTACTTACCCCTCCACTTGGAATTAGGCACGTACTTTTTAATAACCTTTACTAATTCTTCCATTTCTTCATCGGTCTGGCTCTTCTCCTTCCTCAGTTCTTCCCTGTATGCGTGCTCTGGCTGGAATTTCTGCAGGACATACTTCTTACAACCGTTCAGGCTGCGAACGATTTCTTTCAGATCATCCTTTGTGTGAATGCTAGGAACGACGGTGGTCCTGAACTCATAATCTATGTCTGATTTCAACAGCGTTTGTATGCTATCCCTGACATTGTCTATCAGGTAGCTGCTTTTCACGCCGCTCACTTTCTCATATTTCTTCGAGGTCACTGGCGCTTTGATGTCCATCGCGACATAGTCTACGAGCTTTTTCTGGATCAATTTCTTCAGAAGCAGCGGGTTGCTCCCGTTGGTATCCAGCTTCACCTTCAGCCCGATAGACTTCACCTTCTCGCAGAACTCGGAAAGGCCGGCCTGGAGCGTGGGCTCTCCTCCGGTTATGCAGACGCCATCGATAAAGTCCGAGTTCTCTTTCAGATGGTTGAATATCTTCTCTTCCGGTATCACATCGAACTTCTCGGGGCTATAAATCAGCTCGTGGTTATGGCAGAAGTTGCACTCAAAGTTGCATTTAGACGTAAATACCGTCGATACAACGTTCCCGTCCCAGTCCACCATAGACGTTGGGACGAATCCTCTTATCTCCATGCTATTCCTCAAAATTTCTAAGAATTTCCTGGGCGCTAGGGACCATGCTCCTCCAAGAAGTCAGCTCATTGCCTTTCCTATCGACAACAACTAGACTCGGCGCGCTCATCACATCGTAGAACATCGCCTCTGCCCTGCCATCAACGCTGTCAACATCGAAATTCTGCACTATAATCCCCCTTTTCTGCAGGTCTTTCACTATATCCCTCATAGGCACGCAGTTCGGGCAGTTCTCCTTGCTGAAAAATTTAACCAGTTTTGTCTGATATACTATCATTTAGTTCCCTCCAACGCTTTCTTATTCCCCTCTATAGCCATCCTTCTATCTCTGAGCTCTGCGATTTTTCCTTTGTTCCAGCCCTCTACCTTTGAAAAGAACCCCGTGACTCTCGTCATGTGTTCTACGTTCTTGCTTCCACAGCACGGGCATTTACCTTCCATAGTTTCACCTCAATGCAGACCGCGGACCGTTTTTCCGCAGTCAAGACAGTTCGTAAATTCCGGACTAAACGCAATCTGGTCATTTGTTGTGTTCTTGAAAGTTTTAACGATGAAATTAGCGATAGACTCGGGATCTGGCCTAGCCTCTCCAAGCCAGACGTGGGTGAGAGAGCCGGCATGAATCATCGGATGGAATTTTCCCTCCTTTTTAACGCGCTCTACTGGATCCACAGGCACACCGACATTGAGATAGGTGGAGTTAGTGTAATAGACCCCATTTTCTATGTTTCCCTTAACTGTTTTTACTGCTTCATCAGGGAACTGCTCCAAATCTAATTTAGCCATACGATAGGCGGTCGATTCAGCAGGCGTCTGCTCGAGCACGAACCTCATGTCCTTCTCTTTCGACAGCCTGATCGCCTCCTGCTCCAGGTATGATATAACTTTGAGCCCGAATTTGAACGCCTCATTGCTCTCATGCAGCTGTTCTCCGGTGTGGTACTGTACCATCTCATTAAGGCCAAGCATACCTATGAGGAAAGTAGTTCTTCTTAGTCTATAATACGCCTCTCCATCAGGCTCCATAGTAAGCAAGCCCAATGGTCCGTATTTTTTCAAGCTCAACAGTTTCTCGATAAACGCCTTTTTCTGCTGGTGGGCTTTTGCCATCAGCTCTAGTCTTTCGGTAATTGTCTCAAACAGTTTCGCATCACTGCCATTAGAGTCATATGCGATGCGCGGCAGATTGAGAGTAACGTTTTGCATAGCTGAGTATCTCATCTTCCACGGCTGTCTGGCATCGTTCAGATCTGACTCATCCAGCTTGAACGATAGTCGGCAGCACTCGCTTATCTTCGCCGTA
Organism: Microcaldota archaeon; assembly: GCA_964456465.1. Lineage (GTDB taxonomy): Archaea > B1Sed10-29 > B1Sed10-29 > B1Sed10-29 > CAYVZL01 > CAYVZL01. The sequence continues at coordinate 22,992 of CAYVZL010000001.1, read as the reverse complement.
TCTCCTCTATCAAAGATGAAATAAGGGTTTCCTTTTTCTGAAGCAACTTGTGATAACAGATGTAAGAATTCCTCATGGCCTTCGGTCTTGAAGAACTTTTCAGTGATATGGACGTCTGGTTTCGGAAAGAAGAACGGTCTGCCATAAGCATCGCCGTTAAGATAGACCTTAAACAATGCGGTGGCAAATTTCTGAGAGTCTTCGAGATAATCGGAATAAGTGTTTCCAGTATTTATTCCGCCCGGCCCTATCGCAGGGACGTCCTCGAAATGCTTTGGAACCTCCCAGTAAATGTTCAGGTCGGAGAATATCGATTGGCCGCCTCTTGCGACGGCTTGTTGCGCAAATTCGAAGACGAGTATTTGGGCCAACTGTTCCACCTTTTTGTCATCCAAACCATGCAGATAAGGGGCGAGGAAGAGATTAACTGCGTCCCATCCGATGGCACCGTTGAAACTTCCCTGCAAAGCAGCTGAGAATTTTATTAAATGCAGTAAAAGGACTTCAGGGTGTTTTGCTGGCTTGGCTATCGACAAGGCATTAGGCAGGTTAAGGCCGAATTTTTTGATGTACTCGATAGAATTGCCAGAACAATACGGTCTGTCAATAAAGCCGAGATCATGGAGATGGAAGTCGCCTCGTTCATGGGCCAGCGCGACGTTCGGCGAAAAGACTTTCAGAAGAGCATATTGTTTCTTTATAGACTCAGCGAGAGTGAGATTAGTGGCTTCAGGGCCGTGTGGTATATTGGCATTTTCCTTGTTCCTCTGCATGATTATTTCATCCACATCATAGATTGGCAGACCCAGTCTGGTGTGCTGCTTCCTTATGTCTTCAAGGCCGTGTTCAATGAGTTTGGTATCTACTACTTCCCTTATCAGCGGAGCAGTTATGGATTTGACCTTAGAGTTTTTGATGACTTCTTCTGCTTCAAGGCTAATCTTCTCAGCAAGTTCCGGAGTTATGGATGTTTCTCTCAACAGTGCTTTAACAATTCTCGATCTGTCCCATGGTCCAACATTTCCGCTAGAAACCTTGACAAAGAGCGATAAGTCTGTTGCGTCTTTCTTGTTTTCGGGCATTGGGTGTCACTTGCATCATTTTTTGAATTCATCGTAAGGCAATTAGATGAAGTATTGAATAGGCAGATGTTTCTTATATAGGATTATGTTTGATTTCCTAACCTTTTTTCCACTATAAGTATGAAATGTATGCTATTTTTAAGTTTTTTACAATCACTTAGAGGAAGAAAGGATTATATATCAAAATTCCCTCTTTTAGCGCATGAGGGCCCAGATAGGTCTAGAGTATATGGTAGTGGTGGCAATGGTAATCGCAATCCTTGTCCCCTTATTCTATTATGCAAACCAAAAGCTCGAATCATCCAGAACCGAGGGCGAAGCACGGATTGCCATGAACGCTCTAGTCACCTCAGTCAATACTATCTATGCCCAATCACCGGGCTCCAAAATATCTGCGAACATCTATATTCCTAAAGGCTATCAACCGGCCAGCTCTCGACTCATAAACAGGACTATACTCATGAATTATACCTCGATGGGTGGAGATAGATACGAGATTATCGGTATAGCCAAATGTAATGTCGGCGGCAGACTCCCCCCGTATTGGGGCTATCACGTCATGACCTTTACCCTAAATCAGAGCGGTTATGTAATAATCAACGCAAGCGCCCCGTGAATGAAATGCGAAAGGCCCAGACAACTATCGAGACCATGATGGCGGTTGGGGTAGTACTGACCTTCATGCTTATAGTGTACGCCTTCATACTGTACCCCAGGATGCAGGAGTCTAACTACGCCCAGACCTATTACCGCGCAAAAAGCGTTTGTTACGACCTAAGCTCGGCGATAAACACCGTTGCCTTCAATGACAACGGCTTCAGCAAGGGCGTCGTCCTGCCCCAGAGACTGGCTGGCATAGAATATAACATAACCATCTACAACAACTCAGTCAGCGTTTGGTGGGGGAAGGGTGCCGTTTACTGCCAGATCAGGGCGCGAAATGTAACGTTCGACGACAAATATCCTCCATTCAATCTGACCGTCCAGAGCCACGTTTTCAATAATTCCATGGGAGTTGTCAAAATTGTTTAAGGGCCAGTTAATAACGACGGATCTGATATTCGCGCTAATCCTGACTTTGGCCACGATAGTGGTGATAAACGCGCAGTGGGGCATCATGCTAGATAATTTTGAGAATTACGAGTTGAGGATTTCGGCGGAGAAGGCTGCCTATTCCTCAATGCTATCCTTAATCAGCGGAAAAGGATATCCGGCCGACTGGAACAGCACCAATGTGGTAGTGGTCGGAGTGGGAAGAGACAGAAAGAATATCATAGACGGATGGAAATTCGTGCAACTAATGAATATCGAAAACAATACCCTTGGAGAGAAAATTGGAATACCCGAATACAACGTCCATATCAACCTCACGACGGGCGCAGGAGCCACTATAAACTCCACCGGCCTGGTCCCAACCGAGCCAATTGTTTCGGCCCGAGTGATGTCTTTCGTGTCGTTCAACGGCGAACTGTCTAAAATTTATTTCACGGTGTGGAAATGAAGAGAGCATTCATCCTGGCCCTGGACGCTTTATTTGCGATTTCGATACTCGCAGTATTCCTGACTTTATTCTCCACGGAGCTGAGGGCGCCCAGAGACCCCTACTGGCTGCCGCAGCTGGGCGATAACTTTATGACTTCGCTAGACAAAAATGACGTTTTCTATAACATATTTTACCAGGGGGAAGCTGACGCAAGGGCGACCCTGGACTATTATCTGGCAACCCTCCCGGGAAACGTCAATGCAAACATCACGATCAAGATATACGATTTGGACGGGTATCCCTTCCGCCACAGGTACGAGGTCCACACGCAAAAACAAGGCGTTTCTCCCACAGACGCCGTGCCCCCGGACCGCCTGACCCACATCAAACGGGTCTTCTCAAGCTTCACTTCCATGGAATACGGAATTGCAGAACTGGTGATTTGGTATGGCTAAAGGATTTGTGATTGCAATAACCATCACGATAATTCTGATAGTCATGTTGCTCTACACGCAGAACTTCGCAGCAAAGCAAAATTCAGACCTCCAGACAATCGCCGACCTGCTGGCGTCGGAAAAGGTCGCCCATGCTTGGTCTGATGTCCAGGACGACATCCGAAAAGCGGCGAATATCCGCATAGAAAAAATAAATAACACCGTCAGCTTCTACGACCAGCTGCCTGCAAAGAACAGGGTCTATGACTACCTCCACTACTACGGCATTTTCATACAGACCTTTTATGAGACGCCGGACATAGACATAATCTTCCTAACCCCTGGCGGCCAGCTTATGGACTTGGGGGACATACCCGCGGTCATAACCATCCTGCCGCAGAACATACAGTATTATTACCCCTCCTCGGCCAACTACGATGCCTGGGCCAAGAGAGAACTGGTCATCAACTCATCAGCAGAGAACTTCAGCGCAATAAAGGACCTGATAGTGCACCTGAACTTCTCGAATGTCTATCTTGACTGCACCCCTGCCAACCCCGCGGGCTTGAAGGCGTGCGAGGGGCCTGGGACATTACAGCCGTTAAGCACCTGCGGCCCCAGCCCGACCTACCCCCTTTACCTGAACTTCTCGCTTTCCGACTATCTCGGCCAGAGCTACAATTTCTCACGGCGCTGCCTGGACATAGCGAAGAAAACAACATGGAACATTCCGATGGCCCATCCCTCCGGCTCCAGCGACTTTTGGGTGACCGTCACGTGGGGCGCGCTTCCGTACACAGTGATGAACGTCGAGCTACACAACGTCGAGGTAAACATCACAACGCAACTTATATTAAATACAAGCGATTTCTATATTAGTTACCTGGCCAACCTCGGCGTGGAGGCCGTTAACTATAACACCAGCAAGATTGATAGGATATGAAAAAAGACACCATAGAGACGAAGGTTGATGAACTTGTCGATTACGTCTATACTAAAGGCGAGGTTACCAGCACAACGGCGGCAGACGCGCTCGGCCTGTCGCTGGAGCAGATAGAGGAGTGGGCCAAGCCTCTTGAAGAGAGCAATATGATAAGGATAAAATATTCCCCGCTGCACGGCATGGTCCTTGTCTCCAAACCACTTTCCGAGAAAGAGCTGACCAACAAGCTCAACGAGTTCAAGATAAGGAAGGAGGAACTGAAGAAGGAGCAGCAGAGGCTGGAGAGCGCCTTTCTAAAGTACGCCGAACAAGTGCCAGAGCTGGACTATGATATGAAGGAGATAGAGAGGAGATACCGCGAGAAGATAGGCGAAGCAAAGACTATGACCAAGAAAGAGTTCATCCCTCTCTTCAACGATATGAAACTGCTCCATGAAAAGCTCGAGTCCTATGAAAAAGAGTTGGCCGAGCTGCAGGGGGACAAGAAAGACTTGGGCCGCTCTGTAGACGAGTTCAAGAAAGACGTCCTGACGATAGACAAGAAAGCCTCCCTCGTGGCCAAGTCAAAAGCCCTCGGCACGTTCTACGACTACCTTTCCAAAGCGGACAAGGACCAGCTCGAGACGAAACGGAAGGAGGAAAAGTTCATCGCGCAGGTCACGTCCCTCAGGAGGAGAGTGGACGAGCTCTTGCCTCAGGTGGAGCTGACCCACAAGAGGGCGGTCAAATTCAAATTTTCCAGCCTTTTAAGATTATTCAGAATTAAAATCAGGAAAGAGTGATGGTTATGAAAAAACTTGACCAGTATTTCGTTGTGGCGGATGAAGTTAAATGCAATGTGGGCATTTTCGAAGTGGACGAAGAGTATATTCCGATATATGAAATCACCTATCCGAAGGTAGAGAAAGCCACCGATATAGTCCTGCAGTTCCTCAGGGAGAAGCTGGTAGAAACAGTCACCGTACATATTTCCGAGATTCTTGACCCGAAGCAGTCCGAGTCCATCAAGAAGAGGTTCATGGAAAGCACCAAGATGCTCATCGCAAAAGAGTTCCCGGAGCTCAGCAAGGTAGAACAGAACACACTGACCGGCAGACTGGTCCATGAGATGCTCGGCTTAGGGCCGATAGAGATGATACTCGCCGACCCGAACCTAGAGGAGATAGTGATCAACAACTCCCGAGACCCTATCTGGGTCTACCACAAGAAGCACGGCTGGCTCAAGACCAACGTGATGGTCCCAACGGAAGAGCAGATATTCAACTACGCTTCTATCATCGGCAGGAAGATAGGCAGGCAGATAACCAATCTCACCCCGCTCATGGATGCGCACCTGCTGTCCGGCGACAGGGTGAACGCCACTCTATTCCCCATATCTTCCATGGGCAACACGATAACCATAAGGAAGTTTGCTAGGAACCCCTGGACGATAGTCAATTTCCTGGACCCGACAATCAAGACAATCAGCTCGGAGATAGCATCGTTAGTCTGGCTGTGCATGGAGTACGAGATGAACGTAGTCGTCTCCGGCGGCACTGCGAGCGGGAAGACGTCGATGTTGAACGCCATCCTGCCGTTCATCCCGCCAAATCACAGGGTCATCAGCATCGAGGATACGCGAGAGCTGACTCTGCCCTCGTTCCTGCACTGGATACCACTGACCACGAGAGAGCCGAACCCAGAAGGCAAGGGCGAGGTGACCATGCTTGATTTGATGATTAACTCCCTTAGGATGAGGCCGGACAGGATAGTCTTCGGCGAGATCAGGAGGCAGAGGGAAGCCGAGGTCCTGTTCGAGGCGATGCACACCGGCCACTCGGTATACTCGACCGTCCACGCGGATACAGCGGACCAGGTCAAACAGAGGCTGACCAACCCGCCGATAGACCTGCCCGAGGCAATGCTGGAATGTCTCCATCTGATCTTAGTCCAATACAGGCATAGGAGGCTCAACATAAGGAGGACATTCGAGGTCGCTGAAGTGGTGCCCTCCTATAAAGAGACGGGAGAGACCCTTGTCGGAGTGAATGTTCTCTACCGCTGGAAACCGAAGACAGACAGCCTGGAAAAGCTATGGACCAGCAGCCGAATCTTTGACGAGATAGGGATGCACACCGGCATGACCGAGAAAGAGCTCAACCGCGACATGAAGGACAAGGAGGGAATCCTGAACTGGCTGCTGAAGAACAAGATAACCACAGTAAACGCCGTGGGCAAGGTCATCGCCGACTACTACGACAATAAGGATTTTGTGATAGGCGTCGCTGAGAAGAACAAGAGGCCATCCGAAATATTGGACGAAAACCTGATGAAGGAGATCGTTGGTAAATGAACAGACTGCCGTTCGCTCCTTTTCCACCCAAGGTCATGAAGCGGCTTTCCAAGTATTTCTACGTCTTTGCCGACCCCATAAACAAGAGCGTGCCCTCATTAAAGTCGGATCTGGCCCAGGCTAAGATGGACATTGACGTCAGAGAGTACATCTCGATGGTGCTCATAACTGCCCTTTTCTATATCGTCATGATACTGCTAGTGTTTGTTTTCCTCAGCCTGATTTTGAGTATAAACTTATTCCCAATCAATATACTTCTGGCGCTGGCGTTTGGAGGATTCATGATGATTTCCGGCCTATATTACCCCAAGATTGTGGCGAAGAGGAGGATGAGGGAACTTGAGAAGAACCTGGTCCCGGCGCTCAGGCACCTGCTGATTGAGGTAAAGTCAGGAGTCCCTCTGTTCAACGCCATGGCCGGCATCACGAAAGGCTACGGCGAAGTCTCCCTGGAGTTCAAGCGCGTCATAAAGGACATAAACACGGGCGCGAAAGAGGTCGATGCCCTAAATGACTCGGTAAAGAGGAACCCATCGTTCGCTTTCAGGAGAGGACTTTGGCAGATTAGCAACGCCATCACCAGCGGCGCGGACATAGGGGATGCGCTCAAGGCGATTATAGAGGACCTGACTAAAGAGCAGATCACCGCCATCAGACGATACGGCCAAGAGCTCAATCCATGGACGATGATTTACATGGTGGCTGCCGTGATTATTCCCAGCTTGGGGGTTACGTTCCTCGTAGTAATCTCAGCATTCTCCGGGGCCATAATCCCGAAGATAATATACCCGATGATAGGCGCCTTCCTTTTAGGATTCCAGCTGTTCTTCATGAATTTCGTCAAAAGCAAGAGGCCAGCAGTATGAACGTGTATTCGAAGCTTTACGTAAAAGTCTCGTCGATAGTCCCGAAGGGAATCGTCAAGAAATACGAGCAGTACATGATAACAGCCGACCTCAAGATAGACGCAAGAGCCTATATCGGCTTTACCCTGCTCCTGTCAATCCTGAGCGGTTTCGTCTCGGCGATGTTCTTCCTCAATATAGGTGCGCCGCCCATATACGCCCTGCCCCTCGGATTTATCACCGGCGCGATCATCATGGCCTTCTTCTATGTCAGGATAGCGCTGTTGTCGGATGCAAGGGCCGCGCAAATCGAGAACTACCTTCCAGAGGCGTTACAGCTGGTGGCCGCCAACATCAGGGCTGGCATGACGATAGACAAAGCGCTCTGGCTGTGCGCCAGGCCTGAGTTCGGACCATTTGAGAAAGAACTAAGGAAGATGGCCGCAGAGACCCTCGGCGGTAAGCCGGTCACCCAAGCCCTGACCGAATCCGCCAAAAGGGTCAAATCCGTCATTCTCGACCGAGCGTATCTCCTGCTCATCCAAGGCATACAGCTCGGAGGCGCCCTGGCCAACCTCCTTACAGAGATAGCGGGCGACATAAGGACCAACCAGGCGCTCAAGAACGAGATAACCGCGGCCACGACCATGTACACCATATTCATAATATTCGCTTCAGTCATGGCAGCACCAATGCTGTTCGCAGTCTCCAGTTTCTATGTACAGGCGACCAACAAGATTTGGCAGTCCCAGTCGCAGGAATCATCCGCAGGCGGCTTTGCCGGAGGCATGTCGCAGCAAGGCGAGGTCTCTGTCCTCAAGGTCTCGCAGGAGAACGCCCTCACTTTCGACGAGGTCAGGATTTTTGCAGTCGCTTGCATCCTAATAACGACATCCTTCGGCTCCCTCTCGATAGGGCTCATCAAGTACGGCGCCTCCAGACGAGGGATAAAGTATATTCCCATGTTCGTTAGCGCAGCTCTCGCCGTCTATTTCATCGGTTACTTGCTGGTTAGCAGCGCTTTCGCCGATATACTGCGATAGACAGGCGAAAGATTTATAAATGCCTCTTTGCTTATTGCTATCATAATATTAAGGGGTGAAATTTAATGAAAGGACAAACAGCACTAGAGTACCTCATTACCTACGGTTGGGCGATTCTGGTAATTCTAGTTGTATTAGCAGTGCTCTGGTACTATGGAGTCTTCAGCCCCGCCAAGTGGGCAGGAGAATCAGTCTCAGAGGGAAGCGCGTTCAAAGTAATAGACAAGAAGCTGACAGGAACAACACTGACGCTGATACTTGGTGACAAGACCGGGGGCCAAGTTACTGTCACGCAGGTAGATGCAGCTGGCGATATCACGGGATCTTCCGGTGTAGTATCGCAGGTAATACAGGCGGGCGGACAAACAGGTCAGATTGCAGTAATCCTAACAGCACCTGTAGCTCCGGGCGTGACTGCCGGGTCGTTCTATAAGTTCACGGTGACAACAACGTACACCGCGACCGGCGGAATTGCGGACCAGAGGGACATCGCGCAGTTCAACATCAAAGCAGTATAAAACCACTAACTTGATTTTTTAATTTTGTACGATTTTTTTAGTATTTTCAAGAAACAGCGGTCCTTATTCTAGGAACTTCTTTATCTCAGTTATCCTCTTAGTTATCGCATCTTTATCCGTTTGGTCGTCCATAGATTCCATCGCGGTACCGCACTCCGGGCACTTGAAGTTATACTCGCACGCCAGCTCGAAAGGGAGCTTTTCGCAGCCATTGGAGCACTTGAAGAACGTATAGTTCTGCTCATACTTCAGTTTTTTCTGCAGTTTGTCCAGCTCATCTTTAGATCTTTCGGCAATGAGCTCCTTTATCCTATCCTTCTTCAAGAACCAGGTGTAGTTGTACCAGTTGCTCTCCTTGGCCTTTTCCTTAGAATAAGCTATGATCCCAAGATAGTGTAATTTGTTGAGGATAGCCCGGACTTCATTAACGTCGGTCTTGGTCTTTTTCGTTATCTGCTCGTCAGTGAGGCCCTTATCGACATTGTCAAGAGTCTTCACGACCGCGAAAGCCGCGTCACCGGCATTGGTAGTTACAAAATCAGCAACCAATGGATTATCCATCCTAAGTTTCATCGCATCGGTATATATTCTTAGCAACACAACTTTATATGGATATCCTTTTTCCGAACTCCTGCGGAACGATTTTCAGACGCCCGTCGAACTTCTTCTTGAGCTCTCTCCCGGCGAAAAACTCATGCAAAAAAACGGCAAGCGCAGCCACCTCGCTGTGGGGCTGGTTAGTGACAGCAAGATTATAGTCGACGCTGTGATAGACCCAGCCAGGCACTTTCTCCCCCCCGATTATCACAAGAACGTTCCCCTCCCGCCTAACCTTCTTCATCTGGTCCTGGATAGGCAGACCGTACATCGTCAGGTGGACTTTAGTGCCACGGAAGCTCTTTATGGCCTTTCTCCAGTCTTTCTCATAACTGGCTTTGAATCTCCCGCCCCAGTTCTTGCTGACCTTCTTGACGCTCTCCAGCAGTTTTTGGTCCTTCTCGCCGGAATAGACGATGGAATCAGCGCCAAGAGCTCTCGCAGCCAGGCCGCAGTGAGTCGACAATCGCGCGTCCCGTTTCTTCCGATGGCCGAGCCTCAAAACCGTTATCATTATATAACCTTTTTAAATATCGAGATAGGAATATAAACACTCATTCTTATTATAAATGAGTGGCAGTCTTGGGCCTGTAACTCAGTCTGGTAGATATTTACGGTCTATCGTAAATAATCAAGAGTACTGGACTTTTAATCCAGGAGTCACGCGTTCAAATCGCGTCAGGCCCGTAACGGGGCGGTAGCTCAGCCCGGGAGAGCACACGGCTGAAGACCGTGGTGTCGCGGGTTCAAATCCCGCTTGCCCCACTGAGAACATGGGAAAGACATTGTACGTGCTGCTGGCCATCTGCGTAGCAGCTATAATCTACCTAAAAAGAGGTTGGGAAAGCATAGACCTGCAGAATGTGACGCCGGAGAATCTGATCGTATTCCTCCTGCTCATACTGTTAATCATAATCGGGCTGATATTCATTTCGCCCTATGTGAAGGGCAAGAAGCTGGCATTCCGCGAGGGAAAACCGGACAAGGGCAAGATTTACGGTGGAAAAGACATAACCTGAGCGTCGATAGTCTAGTGGTAGGACGTTAGCCTTCCATACGTTTCGGTTCTGCCGGAACGCGAGAACAGCTAACAACCAGGGTTCAAATCCCTGTCGACGCATGATGACATGAGAAGAAGCTCCAAGCCGAAATGGGTCAAGGAGACGGCATGGAAACGGATAGCCAAACTGCTCGATCTGGCCGAGTCTAACCTGAAAAAGCACCCGGAGAGGACCCGCCGCTATGTAGAATTGGCCAAAAAACTATCGTCCAAGTACAATGTGACGATACCCAAAGAGCACAAGAGAAAGATATGCAAGAAATGCGACGCTTTCTTACTACCGGGCTTTAACCTGGCCATCAGAGCAGATCGCAACACTAAGGCGATGGTCTATACATGCCTCGAATGCGGACACAAGAAAAAATATGTCTATAAGTGATTTGTTTGGATACCATTAATGTAGGCAAAAACGGCCTGACAGAAAGCGTGAAAAAGGAGATTAGCGCCAGGCTCAAGGCGAAAGGATTAATAAGGGTTAAGGTGCTAAAATCTAAGAAAAGTGACTTCGATAAAATACTAAACGAGGTTTCTAATTTACCGAAAGCCGAGGTCATCAAGACGATAGGGTTTACGGTTGTTCTAAAGAAGAAAAAAAGTGAGTGAATGGTATCAGCGTTAGAGGCTCCAGCGGACGAGCTCATCAAGAAACTGGCCGAAAAGCTCAAGAGCGAGAGCGCTATTAAAGCACCGGTATGGATGGGCTATGCTAAGACAGGACCGCATGCCGAGAGAAAGCCCCAAGAGAAGGACTTCTGGTACGTTAGGGCTGCCTCTATCCTGAGAAAGCTCTATCTGGAAAAGAACGTGGGCGTGGGCAAGCTCAGGACCTGGTACGGAAGAAGCAAATCCTACGGCAGTAGCCCAGAGCACCATGTCGATGCTGGCGGTTCTATAATTCGAAAGGCGCTACAACAGCTAGAGAGCGCCGGTTATGTTAAGAAGGAGAAGACAGGAAGGGCTCTTACATCGAAAGGACGATCCTTCATAGACAAGACTGTAATGGAGTTTTACACGGGGGAGAAACGTGAGCGAGCTAGAAGATTTGAAGAGGAGAAAGTTGGCCGAGCTGCAGCAAAGGTTGCAAGAGCAGGAGCAAAGAGAGCAGGAAGAGCTCCAAAGGCAGATGCTGATACAAAAGCTGCTGGACCCGAAAGCGCAGGAAAGGCTGGGAAACATCAGGGCGGCAAACCCGCTTCAGGCTGAGAAGATAGAGGCCATGCTTGCCTATCTTTACCAGACAGGCCAGCTGAAACAACAAATCAACGAAGAGCTGTTCAAGCAGATATTAACGAAGCTCTCGACAAAACGGGAGACCAAGATTATAAGAAAGTGATTCCATGGCGAGACACAAGGACAAGAAGTTCAAGGAGCATCTGATTAGAGCGAAGACGAAGAATAAAAAAGCTCCAGTATGGGTCTACCTGAAGACGAAAGACCGAGACATAAGGCGAAGCAGGAGCAGGAACTGGCGTTTCGATAAGTTAAGACTAAAGACCCAGCACAAGAAGAAGGCCGCGAGGCTGGTCAAGCACCGAAACCCCAAGTTCAATAAAAAATCCAAGTGATGATTATGGCAAAGAAAGCTGATGTTGCGAAAGAAGTAAAAGCGAAGATAAAAGAGGAAGAGAAAGCCGAGAAGAAAAAGGAAGAGCTGGCTGCTGAAAAGGTTGAGGCCAAAGTCGAAGAGAAAAAGCCCGCGATGGAAGAGAAAGCTCCCAAGAAGACCGAGGAGAAGAAAGAAGTCAAGAAGGAACTGAAGAAGCCGGAGGAGGTTCTTGAGGAGAAGGTCATCACTCTGTCCCTGAGAGAGGCGTGGAAAGCACCGAGGAAGAAGAGGGCGAAAGCGGCTGTAAGAGTCCTTAAAGAGCAGCTGAAGAGGCACATAAAGAAGGATACCAAGCTGGACATATCCGTCAACCGGGCAATCTGGACGCGGGGCATACGAAACCCGCCCAGGAAGATAAAGCTCAACGTAAAAGTCTACAAGGACTTTGCCAGAGCTTACTTCGTCGAGTAGCATGATAATCAAAACCGAGTTCAACGGGTCGCCGCACATAGGGGTATTCTGTCTGCTGAACGACCATGTGGCCTTTGTCCCATACTCCGCCCCGGCCAGATTCGAACACTTACTTAAATCTGAGCTGGGCGTGGAAGTGGTCAGGACGACTCTTGCAGGCACCCCTTTGCTCGGCATTTTCGCTTGCATGAACAACTCTAAGATAATAATCCCGGATGTAATAGAGAAAGAAGAGATCAAGGTCCTGAAAGACCATGTTTCCGAGATAGTCGTGCTAAACGAGAGATACACCGCGTTAGGAAACCTGATCTGCCTGAACGGCCATGGCGCGGTCTGCAGCAGGTATATTAAAAGCATCGACGAGATCCCTGCAAAGAGAATAAGAGTGGCGGACTCGGACCTCATCGGCTCGGCCATATATGCCAACAACCACGGCTTCCTTGCCCACAGGGATGCGTCCCAGAAAGAACTTGAAGAGATCCATGCTGTCCTCAGGGTAAAGGGGGACATCGGGACGCTAAACTTCGGCGACCCGCTGGTCAAGTCGGGCATCATGGGCAATAAGAAAGGCATACTGGTCGGCAAGTTTACGAGCGGCCCTGAGATGCAGCGCGTAGACGAGGTTTTTATGCTCAAATAACGATAACCTATAGGTGAACAAGAAATGGCTGAAAAAGCATCCGAGAAAAGCAAGGAAAACCAGATGAAAGAAATCCTGGTCAATCTAAAATATCTGGAGAGTCAGATCGCTGCGGTCCAGGGCCAACTACAGGTTCTGGAGCGGGGGCTGATCGAGATAGGGACCACCAAGATCTCTCTGGATTCGATAAAAGACCTGAAGAAGGACGCCAGTTCACTCTATCCGCTTGGCTCCGGCATGTTCGCGAAAGGCGTGCTAATGAAGCAGGACAAGCTCTTGGTGGATGTGGGGGCCGGCGCTATCATCGAAAAGGATATTACAGACGCTGAGAAGATACTCCAATCGAGGGATGGCGACATAAGGACCAACATAACCAACTACCAAAAACTATTAGCGAACCTCGAGAAGCAGTATAACGATTTGGCTGAGAAAGCGCGCTCATTGACTGGTTAGCTTCATTCCTGACCTGACCGAACAACTGTAGTGCAGTGTTGGTCAATATGTTTGATTTCCTGAAGAAGAAGATTAGCGGATTTTTTAAGAAAGAGGAAGAGAGTTTAGAGAGGATAGCCGAGAGGCCTGCTTCTGTTGAGGAAAAGAGAGAGCTAGAGCCCAGACTGACGCTTGGGACTAAACTGAAAAAAGCTATCGTCAGGAAAGCAGTCATAAAAGAGGAGGATATCCATAGCCTATTGGACGAGTTCACGCTTTCGTTGCTAGAAGCGGATGTTGCTGTTTCTGTCGCCGAGAAGATTTCTGAGGACATCAAGAAAAGACTGGTCGGAAAAGAGATATCTGGGAAGGATGACGTCAAGGCAATCTCCGAGCAGGCGATAAAGGACAGTCTGAGGGATGTATTGAAGCAGGAGAAGGTAGATTTGCTTGCCCGGGCTTCAAAGAAAAAACCCTATGTGATAATGTTTTTAGGACCCAACGGCCATGGCAAGACCAGCACGATAGGGAAAGTTGCGAAATATCTGCAAAAGAATAATTTCTCTTCAGTCATAGCTGCCGCTGACACGTTCAGGGCCGCCTCTATCGAGCAGGTGGAGAAGATTGCCGGAAGAGTCGGCGTGAAGGTCATAAAGCAGAATTATGGTAGCGATCCGGCTGCCGTCTGTTTCGATGCTATAAAGTACGCTGAGGCCCATAAGGTGGGCGTAGTGCTGATAGATACGGCAGGCAGAAGCGAGCTGAATGTCAACCTGATGGAGCAGATGAAGAAGATAGTCAGAGTGGCTAAGCCGGATATGAAAATCTATATCAGCGAGGCGCTTGCAGGCAATGCAGCGCTGGAAGAGGCGAAGAAGTTCAACGAGGCGATAGGACTCGACGGGATAATAATGACTAAAGTCGATTGTGATGTAAAAGGAGGAAGTCTTCTTTCAGTCTCTTATGTTACCCAAAAACCTGTGCTGTTTATAACGACCGGCCAAGAACTGGACAATATAATGCCGTTTGATGAGAATTGGTTCATAGAAAAGGTAATTTGATGCTAGGGAAGATGAAAGAGGTCTTTGCGAAGATAACTCGCGCCGGGACAGTGGACGACGGCCTGATAAAAGAGATAGCCAATGATATCCAGAGAATACTCATCTCTTCCGATGTCAATATAGAACTGGTCCAAAAGCTGTCCAATGAAGTAAAGGAAAAGGCAAAAGACGAGAAGCTGCCGCCAGGCCTGTCCAGAAAGGAGCATTTGATAAGGATAATCTACGACGAGCTGGCAAAGATTCTGGGCGGAGAGACGCATAGCCCGAGGATGGACAAGCACAAGATACTCTTAGTCGGGCTGTTCGGGAGCGGAAAGACCACAGCCACGGGCAAGCTGGCTAAGTTCTATTCGAAAAGAGGGCTCAAGACCTGTATTCTGACTACGGATGTCTGGCGACCGGCTGCTTATGACCAGGTAAAACAGATAGGCCAGCAGGTGAAAGTGCATGTTTTTGGCGAGGACAACGAGAAGAACCCGATAAAGATACTCAAGGACAATCTGGACAAGACGAAAGATTTTGATTTGGTGATAGTCGATTCAGCCGGAAGGGACTCGCTCAGCAAAGAACTGACTGAAGAGATAAAGCAGATAAAGGCTATGCTTAAGCCTGATGAGATTTATTTGGTCATCTCAGCGGACATCGGCCAGACAGCGGTCAAGCAAGCCGAGTCCTTCAACCAGGCGTTGGGCCTCACGGGCGTTATAGCCACGAAGACAGACACGTCAGGAAAGGCTGGAGGCGCCCTATCCGCGTGCCATGTCGCTAAAGTGCCAGTGACTTTCATTTCTACCGGCGAGAAGATGGAGGACTTCGAGGTCTTCAACGCCGAGAGGTTTGTCTCTAGACTGCTCGGCTTCCCAGACCTTGGCGAACTCCTGAAAAAAGCGCAAGAAGCGGCTGAGGAGTCTGAGTTCTCGCCGGAGGATTTGCTGAAAGAGGAGTATACTCTAAAGACGTTCTACAAGCAGCTGGAGGCGATGAAGAAGATGGGCCCGCTCAAGAAGGTGTTCGAAATGTTAGGGCTGTCTGCCATGCCCGAAGAGCTGGTACAGACGAGCGAGGAGAAGATGAAAGCCTACAAGTTCATCATGGACTCGATGACCAAGAAAGAGCTGGATGACCCGAGCGTAATCAAGGGCGAGAGGATAAAGAGGATAGCCAAGGGCAGCGGCACAGCAGAGGCAGAGGTGCGCGAGCTGCTCAAGCAGTTCGACATGAGCAAGAAGATGCTGAAGAAGATCAAGAAAGGAAAGAGGATGGGCGGGCAGCTGGGCGGTCTGCTGAAGCAATTCAAGGGAGCTGGTCTGCAGTGAATATGTTGGAAACGAGAGACCTTATTCTAGCCGGAGAGAAAGTGTGCGACCACTGTTTGGGAAGGCAGTTCCACAATAAGTTCAAGGATTATACCAACGGCCAGATAGGGGCAGCCATCCGGAAGGCCAAGGCGGAAAAGGATATAGAAAAGGGCCTGAAGAAGAAGTTGAAGCCCAAGACCCTCAAAAAGTGCGTCCTATGCAGCGGGATATTTGCTGAATTAGATAAATATGAGAAACTGCTCAAGACGGAACACAAAAAGCACGAATTCGACACTTTCCTGGTCGGCTGCAAGATAGACAAGAAACTGATAGAGGTAGAGGAGAAGCTCTGGGAGAAGGTAGGAGCTGAACACTGCGAGCCGATAAAGAGGGAGATTAACAGGACCTTCGGCCTGATGGTCTGGGGATGGACAAAGAAGAACGCCGAATTCAGTTTTCCTGATGTAATTTTTACGATAGATTTCAAGAGGGGCAGGATAGAGACGAAGCTAAACCCGCTCTACATCTACGGGAGATATAGGAAACTGGTCAGAGGGATACCGCAGACCAAGTGGCCCTGCAGAGAGTGCGGCGGCAGGGGCTGTCCCAAATGCGGCCACACCGGAAAACAGTACAAGGAGACCGTGGAGGAGCTTATCGCCGAGAAGGTTCTGGAGGAGACCGGCGGAAAGTCATCGAGTTTCCATGGCGAAGGCAGGGAGGATATCGACGCCAGGATGCTCGGCAGAGGGAGGCCGTTCGTGCTGGAAACCTTCGAACCCAGGAAGAGAGAGCTGGACCTGAAAAAACTTGAGAAGAGGATCAACCAGCATGCTGAGGGCAAGGTCGAAGTGTCTGATCTGAGGCCTTCGAGCAGGAGGGAGGTCCAGGCCATAAAGGCGGTAATGCACGATAAGACCTATGATGTGCTGGTAGAATGCAGGGCCAGGAGGGAAGATTTAAAAAAGCTGGAGGAGTATTTTCACGATAGGCTAATCTCGCAGAAGACCCCGGCCAGAGTCCTGCATCGTAGAGCGGACAAGGTCAGGAAAAGGAAGATAGTGTCAGTGGAAGGCAAGATGGCCAAGGGTGGATTCAGGGTGGCGATAAAAACGCAGGCCGGCGCATATATCAAGGAGCTGGTCAGCGGCGATAACGGCAGGACCGACCCATCGTTCAGTTCCGTCATAAAGAAGCCCTGCCTGGTGAAAGAGCTGGATGTCATAGAGATAAGTGAGTGATATGCTGGAAATAATCGGAGCCGTTATAGCGCTATTGGGGGTGGCCTATTCTTCCTACACGGACATAAAGACCGGCGAGGTATCCGACAGGCTATCCCACGCGATGATAGGATTTGGGGCTATCCTGGTCGCGTTCAGCTTTCCCTTCTGGCAGGCCGTTACCATAATAGGACTTGGCATCTTAGTGTTCGCTCTAGGCTTTATCCTCTATATCTTCGGTCAGATAGGGGGCGGGGACGTGAAACTGTTTACCGCTCTGACCCTCTTGATCCCATATTATCCCGCTTCGCTCAGGCCGCTCTCTGAAGCCATAGGGATTAACCCCGTTTCCTCCACGCTCCCCTTCATAGTCTCAGTTTTCATCCTATCCGGGATATTCTTCATGCTGTTCATACCCCTCATCTACCTGAGAAAGCTGTCCGCCAAAAGGAAAAAGATTAAAGATTTCAGAAGGAAGGTCATAACCGGCCTGGTCTACTGCGCGATACTCTCGCCGATACTCATGATCTGGTTCACGAAGTCCATCCTAATAGCGTTGATATTTGTCCCGATGTTCTTCGCCCTCATGATTATCCCGTTCAAGAATGATATCGTTGTCTTATTCTTTGCGAGGAAAAAGAGGGTGGCTGACCTGAACGACGATGATGTTCTGGCACTGGAGAGCATGAGCAAAACAACCATCGCCAAGCTGGGGCTGTGGCGAAAGACATTCACGCTAATAGAGCTGAAGAAGATTAGGGAGCGCGCTAGGAAGTACAAGATAACGGCGGTCATGGTCTGCGAGGATTTGCCGAAGTATGTCCCCTATATCTTTGCGTCACTGGTTCTGAATCTGCTGTTCGGGGATGTTTTTATCTATCTCCTGACTCTAGGCTAGGCCAAAAGCCGCTATGCTGAGGAATACCCCAAGGATAGAGGCGACCACAGAGATGAACATCGCCTTGTTCACCTTTGGCATCAATTCTTTCCCGCCGGCGACATAGAGCACGAAGAAATTGCTTATCACGCTTGCCGCATTAGCCAGTATGAACGCCAGAGCCGCCTGCTGGGGGGTAATCGCGTTGTTCAAGGCCAGCGTCCCAAGAGAGACGCACACCGCAAGAGAGTAGACTAAGCCGCCCAGGACAGCGGTTATCAGAAGCGCATTCCCGCCCAACGTCATTGAGAAATCCAGGAGTATGAACACCAGCAGGATGGCCAGGCCAAGTTTAGCCGCGGGCCAGACGCCGAAGGGCGAATCTATCTTTATCTGCGCTTCCTTGTGCTTCATCATAAGAAAGAGCCGTGAGAACGGGATGAGGGTGGCCAGGACAAGGACGACAGGAATTCCTACGTAGAGCAATGTCAATGGGGCTATTATCGTTATCAGAATGAAATTCCTGAGATACATCGCCGTGTTGATGAGTATGAAGCCGCTGGCAACGTTCTGGAACATCTTCTTGTTCTGCTTGTAGACGTTCATCAGCGAGCCTATTATGGCCTGGGTGTTGATGAGGCCGCCCAGGAAGCCGAACAGCTCTATCTTGTGCTGGATAGGAAGGTATCTCGCGCCCATGAATACGCAGAAGTTCAGGACCGATATCATGACTATAATGCCCCAAATCATGAGCGGCTGCACAGTCACCCCGAAGAGCTCGAATGAGGAGGGCAGCAGCGGATAGATTATTCCCAGCAGGACCAGGAACTCGAGCAAGTCTCCGACCTCCTTCTGGTTCAGCCTTGAGACCAGCTGGTGCATCCTTTCCTTGGAGAACAGGATTATAGAAATGAGCACGCCCAGGAAGATGGCCTCGGTCCTCCACCCGAACCCGACAAAAATCCCGAGCATGAAGGTTATCACCAGGGAGATGGAGGTGGTGAACCCTATGTTAGAGCTCTTTCTCGCGTTGGTGTAGTAGATTATGACGGTGAAAGCGGCCAGGAATATGAATGCCAGGAAGACAATCAGGTTATTATTAAGCAGCTTCGATAGTATCACCGACAAGAAGCCGAACAGCGCTGCGAGGGAGAAGCTCCTGAGCCCTATCACCGACTGCTTTTTGCTGTACTCCCTCTCCAATCCCAAGAGAGCACCAACTAGCATCGATATTACGAGGCCCTCGACGAAGACTACATCGACCATGTTAGGAAGAAAACATACAGGCTATTTTAACTTTTCCTTTCCCGCTTTCTTGACTCCGTTGACTATGTCCTTTAGCTTTTCCTCGAGGTTGCTGGCATTCTCAAGCGCAGTGCCCGTGACTATGATGTCAGCTCCTGCCTTGACCTTCTCGTAGGCGATGCTTCCGTCCTTGATACCGCCTCCGACGATAAGGGGGATGTCTATCATGCCCTTTACGAACTTTATCATCTCATTAGAGATAGGCGCCAGCGCACGAGAGCCGGCCTCGAGATAGACTATTTTCATCCCCATATACTGTGCGGCTAGAGCAAAGGCAGCGGCTATCTTCGGTTTCCCTCGTGGGATAGCGTTCGCATCCCCATAGAACTCGACTGATGTCTTTTGTCCAGATTCAACTATGATGTAACCCATGGGTATTACCTCTAACCCGAACTGCTTGACTGAGTAAGAGCCCAGCGCCTGCGACAGCGACAGCCAGTAGTTGGAACGAGAGTTAAGCAGGCTCATGAAGAAGATGGCATCTGCATTGTCCGATATGCCAGTGATGTTACCTGGAAATAGTATGACTGGAATGTCAGTCACTTTCTTGATGTTTTTGACACAGGCGTCTGTTGCGCTTAGGTCGACCCCGCTGCCCCCCACCATGATCCCCTCGCTTCCGCATTTCTGTATCACTTTGGCCATCTCGCATACTTTATTACCGTTAATTTCATCCGGGTCGATTAGGGACAAATGCGCAGCCCCGTCTTTCTTGACGGCCTCTAAAAGTTTATCGTATACTTTCATTATACAACCTCCGTGTTGTGCAATGCGTTTTCTGCTATCTCCTTGTCGATTTTTATGTGCTCAACGATAGTATAGCGCTCCGGTCTTATATCTTTTGTCTTCAGCAGGGCCTTGAGAGCAAGACTTTCGTCTATCCCTATCTCTCTGGCTGTGGTAGGACACCCAGCCGCCTTCAGCGAGTTCCTTATTCTCTTCCAGTCCTCGCCCTGCAGATAGGACATTATGATGCAGCCTATCCCGCACTGGTCCCCATGAAGCCCCTTAGAACCGCCCAACATGTCCAACGCGTGCGAAAACTTGTGTTCGCTCCCACTGGCAGGGCGAGAGGAACCAGCTATGGCCATCGCGGCCCCCGATGATATGAGCGCTTCTAGCAGGCAGCTCAGCCCGACATCGGTCCGTTCCTTTATCTCCGCTACATTATTTAAAACTACCTCTGCGACCATCATCGAGAGGCTGGAAGCGTAGTCTCCATAGTACTCGCCCTTGATGATATGCCCCAGCTTCCAATCCCTAACTGCTGAGTATTTGGCTATCGTGTCCCCGACTCCGGCGCGTATGAACTCGTAAGGCGCTTTCCCGATTATAGACATGTCTGCCAGGATGGCGATGGGTGCGCAGGCCTTGGTAGAGATGCTAGTTCTGTTGTTCTTAATGGAAGCAACAGGACTTGATATCCCGTCGTTAGAGCAAGTCGTAGGAACACTCACCCAATCCGTCTTTGTTCTGAACGCAGCGAGCTTAGTCACATCGATTATGGTGCCGCCGCCAACAGCGACAGAGAGCGTTATCGCATCCTCCCTGATTTTCCCCTGCAGCTTGTCCACCTCGATGTTAGTCGCGCCATTCTCTATAATCATGTTGTCGCAGCCGAGAAGGTCCATCACCCTGTTCCCGGCGATTTTAGCGGTAGTCCTGCCAGTAACCACGAGTATGCTTTCATAATCCTTAGTTATTCCCGCTATCTTGTCCAGCACGTTTTTTCCCACAATAGTATCTCGGGGAAGAACGATGTGTTTCATGCAGCAGTATTAGGATTAGTTAGCTTTAAAAAATAACGTTCTGTTTTTAGACAATTGACGTTTGTTTTTAACTTTTTCTAACATTGTTGCTTGAAATCGCTTTTTTAAACACTATCGCCCATAATAGTACTATGGTTTCTCAGATTTTAGACTCCTCAGACGCTATAATCAAGAAGATACGCGAGAAAGGCTTCACTGAGCAGGAGATCAAGGAGAAGGTGTGTAAAAAGCAGGAGGAGTACGGCGGCCTGCTAACCGAGGCTGGAGCTGCTTATTCTATTGCGAAAGAACTGGGGTTAGATTTTGATTTCGAGTCCAAGAACGAGGTCAAGGTAAAGGATTTGGCAGACGGCCTGGCAAACGTCAACCTGTCCGTCACGATAGAGTCGGCCTATCATTCCCGCGAGTTTGAGAAGGACGGGAGAAAGGGGACCGTAACCAATTTCACTGTTTCTGACGATACGGGAAAGATAAACCTGGTTGCGTGGAACAAGGAGCAGAACACCCTAAACCAGATAAAGCCGGGAGCGCAGATAAGGGTCCTGAACGCCTATGTGCGAAATAGGAATGACTTGCTAGAGGTCAACGTCGGCAATCTCGGCTCTATCTCTGTTGTCAGCGAAGGGAAAGAGATAGACAGGAGGGTCAAGCTGAAGGATTTGCAGAACAACAGCTTTGCGGAGATAAGAGCGACTATAGTGGATGTGTTCAAGCCCACTATCCTCGAGATCTGTCCTAATTGCGGTTCCATGCTCAAGCCCGATTGTCCTAAATGCGGAAAGGTAGAGACGGCCTATACTCTGATAGCCAATGCTGAGCTGGACGATGGGACCGATGTCGTGAGAGGCACGTTCTATAGAGCTATCGGAGAGAAGTTTTTAGGGATATCTGCCAAGGAGCTCAAGGAAAAACCAGAATTATTCGACCTCAGGAAGAGGAAATTGCTCGGAGATGAGTACGTTTTCGTTGGCGAGACTAAGTTCGACCAGGCTTTCAACCGAATGAATTTTATTATCCGAAGTTTTAATAATATAGACATTCAAAAAGAACTGGCCAGGTGTCTTAATGAGTAAAACTATTGAAAGCATAGAGGATTTGCCCGGCGTGACCGAGAACATCGCCCAAAAGCTGAGGGATGCGGGCTTTCGCAGCGTAGCCCAACTAGCGGCTGCTTCTGAACGGGAGATAAGGGAGATACCCGGCATAGGGGAGACCACCGCCTCCAAGATAATCGAAGGCGCCAGGGAAGGGCTGGATCTGGGCTTCGAGACAGCGGACAAGATAATGGAGAGGAGGGCGAGTATAGTGAAACTGGCTAGCGGCTCTAAGGAACTCGATAAGCTGGTTGGCGGCGGGTTCGAGACACAGAAGGTCACAGAAGCTTATGGCAAATACAGCTCTGGAAAAAGCCAGATAGCGTTCCAACTGGCCATCAACGTCCAACTGCCTAAGGACAAGGGCGGGCTTGAGGGCGACTGTCTCTTCATAGATACGGAGAACACCTTTAGTCCTGAGAGGGTTGCACAGATAGCTGAAGCAACCGGGCTAGATGCCACGGAGGCGTTGAAGAGGATACACGTGGCCAGAGCCTATAACGCCGACTACCAGATGGCGCTCTTGAAGAAAGCCCCGGAGCTGATAGAGAGCAACAACATAAAGCTGATAATAGTCGATTCACTCACCGCGAAATTCAGGACCGATTTCATTGGGAGAGCCACATTGTCAGATCGTCAGCAGAAGTTAGGGAAGCATGTAGGAGATTTGCACAAGCTGGCCGAAGCCTATAACCTCGTCGTCTATGTCACGAACCAGGTAATGGAGAACCCAGGAATAATGTTCGGAGACCCCACCATGCCCATCGGAGGCCCGACGCTCGGCCATGCCACCTCCTACCGTCTGTACCTCAGGAAATCAAAAGAAGACAAGAGAATAGCGCGACTGGTCGATTCGCCGTCCATGCCAGAAGGAGAAGCTATCTTTCGTGTGACCGAGAAAGGCGTGGAAGACGTGGACGAGGAAAAGAAGAAAGGCTAGAG